>JAGNSI010000110.1 GCA_017988135.1 Pseudarcicella sp. | reverse complement strand
GCTTCAAACATAGTTATATCGATTAATTTTCACCTTTTATTGGGCTGTATAAGTTGATTTTTAGTTTTTAGTTTTTCAAATTCTACCCAATTTATAAGCTTAAAAAATGGTTTTGTTTCTGCAGGATATTTTTGCAATAAATGGGCTGGCCTTGTAGGTCTTTTTTCGAATCCTCCACCACAGTTTGGGCATACGTTGGCGAGAATATTTTCAACACAATCTTTACAAAAGGTACATTCAAAGGAGCATATCATGGCTTCTGAGCTATGATTGGGCAATTCTTTTTGACAATTTTCACAATTCGATTTTATTGAAAGCATATTTGAAAGACTCTTGCCTTGTTTTGAACAAAGAAAAAACTTGCGAGAATGCAAATTAAATAAAATACCTTGTGATTCCTTTTAAAATATTCAATAAACCAGAAAATTAACCTCACAAAAATTCAACATTAATACTTTAATAAAAAATTTAAACATTCAGATTAATGTATAAAATTCAATGCAAATATTTTCAAAAATATCCATACCGATACTATTCGTTTAATTGATATTTTTTTGTGCGACTCATTTACTTTTTCGTGACATTTTTTTCACCTTTAAAGTCAATTTTTATAAAAAAACAGTCAAAATAATCCAGATTTGATTGTGTAAAACTATAAAACTAACACACCATTAATTTTAATAAAGTGGAGCCTTAAACTCCACTTATTTTATTCTTTTTAAAATAAAGTATCAATATCGCTTAATTCAAAAAAGCTAATAAATGCTGTATTATAAATAAAATTTCTTTTGGATAATGTATTGCTCAACAGCTTCGGGAAGCATATACTTTATACTTTTTTGATTCTGAATAGATTGACGAATAAAAGTAGCCGAAATATCTAATAATGGAGCGGCTATCATTTTTATATTCAAATGATTAGCAAAAGGATGAGATTTACTATTGGGTCGAGGATAAACATAGAGTCCAAATTGATCTAAAATTTGTTCATAATTTTTCCAATTGGCAAATTGAGCCAAATTGTCTTCTCCAATTATCAATTTAAACGAATGCTGAGGGAATTTTTTTTTCAATTCAGTCAATGTATCAAAGGTATATGAAGGTTTGGGCATGTTAAATTCTATGTCACAGCTTTTAAAAAGATAATTATCGGCAATAGCTTTGTCTACCATATCCAATCTATCAAACTCATGAAGCAATGATTTATTAGGCTTAAAAGGATTTTGTGGGCTTACTACAAACCATATTTTCTCTAAATCGGTATTAGACACCATCACATTAGCAACTATCAGATGCCCAGTATGTATGGGATTAAATGACCCAAAAAATAATCCTATTTTCATTTGTAATTAACTTATATGTTTTTCAAAAATAGCTTGTGCATCAGCTACAGCTGTTTCAAGTTCATCGTTTACTAATACAAGGTCAAATTTATCTTGAAATGTCATTTCATATTTAAACTTATCCATTCGTTTTTTGAGGGACTCTTCAGTTTCTGTGCCTCTGCTTCTTAGCCTGTTTTCTAATATTTCCAAACTTGGTACACCTACAAATATGGCTTTGGCTTGTTGCTGATAGTGTGCTTTTATTTTTAATCCACCTTTTACATCTACATCAAAAATTACATGTTTTTGATCGTTCCAAATCCTTTCAATTTCAGACTTTAAAGTACCATAATAGGCATCTTTATACACCTCTTCCCATTCTACAAAGTTCTGTTTTTCAATATTTTCTCTGAATTCATCAGGAGACATGAAATAATAATCTACGCCATCCACTTCATTGTCTCTCTTGGGTCTTGTACAGGCTGAAATAGAAAAACTGAGGTTGTTGTTTTGCTGCAACAATCTTTTTACTATGGTAGTTTTGCCTGACCCTGATGGTGCCGAAAAAATTAATAATTTACCGTTTTGCAATGTTTTAATGTTTGGTTGAGTAAAAAATATTTATTTGTTCAAATATCCTACTTTACTTTAGAATAATCTATTTCAAATTCCTGTTTTAAGTTCAAATACTCTGCATTTTCTTTAGTTCCTAATTGATGAGCATAGCTCAACAATTGGTTTATTTTAACATGAAAATCTAGCTGAATATCTGGATGAAGTTTTTCTATTTTTTTAAGTATTTGAATTAATTTAGTGCACAAATAATTATAAAAATCATACGAATTGTAGTAATTGTGATCATTTATAATTGCTTTGTTCTTTTCAAAAAAAATCATAAGACAATCTGTCATAATATCTATTTCGCCATAATTATCTTTTGTAATTTTTATATAAGTTGCCAAATTGCTGTTTATACATTTAAAGGCAAAATAATTTTTATTCAAATGTTTTTCTCTAACTAAGCGATTTATCCAATCTGTACACTCTTTTCTTAGTTCTTCTCTTCTAAATTCTAAAGTTGATTTTTCTTCCAAATATTCAAACCTTAATTTTTCACAAAGCAATTCATCTTTGGCAAGTAACCTAAGCAACAATTTATCTTTCTCTTTTTGAGGAATTTCCAGAATGCTTGCTTTTAAATCAGCTGGTATTTTGTACATCGATTATATTGAGTTTTACTAATTCTTGAGCAATTTCAAGCAAAATGCACCTTAAAATTTTCACTCTTTAAGGTGCATTTTGCAATTCAATTTCATTATTCAAATATTATTGAACTTGAGCAGCCAACCAATCTCCCACTTCTGAGGTCGAATAAGCTTTTCCACCATCAGCGATATCAATAGTTACGATGTTTTCGGCTAAAGATTTGTTGACGATATCTTTGATTTCTTGTGCTTCTGCAGTCAATTTGAAGGCATATTCAAACATCATAGCTGCAGAAAGTATCGTTCCTAATGGATTGGCGATATTTTTTCCTGCTGCTTGCGGATAGCTTCCGTGTATTGGCTCAAACACCGATGTATGCAAACCAATAGATGCTGACGGCATCAAACCCATAGAACCTGAGATTACAGATGCTTCGTCGGTAAGGATATCACCAAACATATTTTCAGTTACCATTACGTCAAAACCTTCTGGCCACTGAATAATTCTCATCGCCGCTGCATCTACAAAAAGATATTCTGTAGCTACTTCAGGAAATTCTTTTTCTAAGCCTTGAGCAACTTCTCTCCACAATCTTGAAGTTTCTAGTACGTTTGCTTTGTCTACCACACACAATTTTTTGTTGCGTTTCATGGCATAGTCGTATGCCAACCTTATGATACGCTCAACCTCTGGTTTAGTGTATTCGCATACGTCCCAAGCTTTATCACGGGTTTCATTTCTACCTTTGTCTCCAAAATAAATTCCTCCTGTGAGCTCTCTGATACAAACAAAATCAGCATTTTCTATCAATTCACGTCTCAATGGTGATTTATGCAATAACGATGGAAACACCAATGTAGGTCTGATATTAGCATATAAACCTAATTTTTTACGCATTGCCAATAAACCTTGTTCTGGACGTACTTTGGAAGAAGGGTCATTGTCATATTTTGGATGTCCGATAGCTCCAAACAATACGGCATCTGCATTCATACAGATTTCATGTGTTTCGTCTGGGTATGGATTTCCTGTTGCGTCTATTGCCACAGCACCAGTAAGTGCGTGGGTCAAGTTTATTTCATGGTTATATTTTTTACCAATGGCATTCACTACTTTCAATGCTTGGTCTATTACTTCTGGACCAATTCCGTCGCCAGATAATACAGCTATATTAAGTTTCATTAATTATATTTTTTAAAATTTTGTTTATCTTTTTTACTTCTATTCTACTAAAATGACAGCCTATCTAAATTAAAAGATATTCAACATTTTTTTGGTTGCCTTTATCGCCGAAACTACTTGGTCAGAGTCTAAACCTCTTGTTTTAAACTCTTTGCCATTCAGCTCCCAAGTTATTATGGTTTCGCACAAAGCGTCTGTTTTTCCCCCTGGAGGTATTCTTACGGCATAATCAGTCAAAACTGGCAACTGAATACCTTTTTGAGTATAAATCTTTTTTAATGCATTCATAAAGGCATCATATTGCCCGTCACCTTGTGCATTTTCTTCGTAAAAATTACCTTCTAGTTTAATCTGTAATGTAGCCGAAGGACGTAGATTTTTAGAGTGAACCAATGCAAAATTGATAATTTCTACTTTTTCGCTTGTCACATCACTATCTAATACATCAGAAATAATATAGGGCAAATCTTCTTGGGTAACCACTTGTTTTTTGTCACCCAATTCTATGATGCGTTGGGTTACTTTTTTCAAGTCGGCATCGGTCAATTTTATACCTAATTTTTGAAGATTTTTTTCAATATTTGCTTTTCCTGAAGTTTTACCTAATGCGTATTTTCTTTCTCTGCCGAAGCGTTCTGGCATAAGATCATTAAAATACAAATTATTCTTATTGTCTCCATCTGCATGAATACCAGCAGTTTGTGTAAAAACATTTTCGCCTACAACTGGCTTGTTTACTGGTATCCTAAAGCCTGAAAAGTTTTCTACCAGCTTACTTACCGAATACAAAGAGTGTTCTACAACCGAAGTAGTAAAACCTGGCATCAAATCGTTGATAGCCGCTATTGTACTTGCCAAAGGTGCATTTCCTGCTCTTTCACCCATGCCATTTACAGTCAAATGCAAGCCGTGTACACCTGCTTTTAGTGCCTGCAATGCATTGGCAACCCCCAAATCATAATCGTTGTGCGAATGAAAATCAAAGTGTATGGTTGGGTAATTTTGAATAATTCTAGAAATAAACAAAAATGTTTCTTCTGGTGTAAGTACTCCCAAGGTATCGGGCAGTAATATTCTTTTGATGGGTAGTTTAGTAATAAAATCTAAATACTGATTGACATAGGCAGGTGAATTTTTCATGCCATTGCTCCAATCTTCCAAATAAACATTGCAAGCTATACCTTTAGACTGAGCCAGATTGATAACATTCTGAATATCATTAAAATGTTGTTCAGGCGTTTTTTTTAACTGATGGGTCAAATGATTCAGCGAGCCTTTGGTCAAAAGATTCATTACTTTTGCCCCAGACTCAAGCATCCAGTTGATAGACGCTTCACCGTCTACAAAGGTTAGCACTTCTATTTTGTCTAAAAAATCATTTGCTTTTGCCCACTGAGTAATTTTCTTAACTGCTTGCATTTCGCCCTCCGAAACCCTTGCCGAAGCCACTTCCAAGCGATTAACATTTACTTCTTTGAGTAAAAGCTGTGCGATTGCTAATTTTTCTGATGCCGAAAAAGAAACGCCGTTGGTTTGTTCACCATCACGTAGGGTGGTGTCCATTATTTCGATATGCTTCATGTGTTCTTTTTCAAAAATAAGGTGATGATTTTGAAATGCTTTTTTTGTACAGAAAAAATAAAACAAATAGTTGGACATTTTACTGCCCAACTATTTACTATTTCTTAGTACAAACTTTTTTCTGCAAAATCTGCTATTTCGTTTTTCATTGATTGAAGATAATCTATATCATCAAAACCATTGATAAGGTTATTTTTTTTGTAACCGTTGATAGCAAATTCTTCTGACGCTCCTGTTTCTAGGATGGTTATTTTTTGCAATTCAAGGTTTACTTCCAGCTCAGTTTCAGGATTTTTTTCTATCGCCAAAAATATTTGATCCAAAAATGCTGGACTTACTTGTACTGGCAATATTCCAACATTGATAGAGTTTCCTTTGAAAATATCTGCAAAAAAACTAGACACTACACATCTGAAACCATAATCATACACTGCCCAAGCAGCGTGCTCACGGCTTGAACCAGAGCCAAAATTATGACCTCCTACCAATATTTTTCCTTTGTAAGTAGGATTGTTCAATACAAAATCTTGTTTCAATGAACCGTCTGTATTGTATTTCCAATCACGAAACAAGTTGTCACCAAAGCCTTCCCTTTTGGTAGCTTTCAAGAATCTTGCTGGTATTATTTGATCTGTATCCACGTTTTCGATAGGCATCGGAACAGCGGTACTTTTTAATATTGTGAATTTATCGTAAGCCATTTTTATATAAAATTAAAGCTAAATTTTATTTTAAATATTTAATAATCAAATGTTTAGTTTTTATTCAAAAACCAATCATTTATACTAGAGTAGCTCTCTAGGGTCTGTAACCACTCCAGTTACAGCTGCTGCAGCTGCTACCAATGGGCTAGCCAAAAGTGTTCTAGAGCCTGGCCCTTGACGGCCTTCAAAATTCCTGTTTGAAGTACTTACTGCGTATTTACCTGCAGGAATTTTATCGTCGTTCATCGCCAAACATGCCGAGCAACCTGGCTGACGCAATTCAAAACCTGCTTCTATAAGTATATCATAGATACCTTCTTCTTTGATTTGGCTTTCTACGATGTGTGAGCCTGGTACTATCCAAGCAGTAATATGATCTGCTTTTTTACGACCTTTTACTATTGAAGCAAATGCTCTAAAGTCTTCGATTCTACCATTTGTACAGCTTCCGATAAACACATAGTCTACTTTTTTACCTATCATTGCTTCGTTTTCGCCAAAGCCCATGTAGTTCAACGATTTTTCGTAAGTAGCTGTTCCGCCGTCTTGAGAAGCAGCAGTTGGTATGTTTTTAGAAATTCCTTGACCCATTCCAGGGTTAGTTCCGAAGGTAATCATCGGCTCTATGTCACTTGCATCGAAAGTATACTCTTTATCAAAAACAGCATCTGAATCTGTTTTCAATGTTTTCCAGTATGCCATCGCTTTATCCCAAGCTTCACCTTTAGGACTCAAAGGTTTTCCTTCCAAATAGTCGAAAGTGGTTTGGTCTGGCGCTATCATTCCACCTCTTGCACCCATTTCTATAGACATATTACACACAGTCATTCTGCCTTCCATGGTCATGTTTTCAAAAACATCTCCAGCATATTCTACAAAATAACCTGTTGCACCTGCCGTTGTAAGTTTAGAAATCACATATAGTGTTACGTCTTTTGGTGTAACTGCTTTGCCCAATTTCCCATTTACGTTTACACGCATTTTCTTAGGTTTGGGTTGCATAATACATTGCGACGAAAGTACCATTTCTACCTCAGAAGTACCAATTCCAAAAGCTATCGCACCGAATGCACCGTGAGTAGAAGTATGAGAATCGCCACATACAATAGTCATACCTGGCAATGTAATACCATTTTCTGGACCTACTACGTGTACAATTCCATTTTTAGGGTCATTTAAACCCCAGTGTGAAATACCGTATTTTGCAGAGTTGGTCTCCAATGCCAAAAGTTGATTGGCTGACAAAGGGTCTTGTACTGGCAAGTGTTGATTGATAGTAGGGGTATTGTGATCTGCTGTAGCAAATGTTCTGGCAGCATACATCACGCCCAAATTACGGCTTTCTAAACCCAAAAATGCCACTGGGCTTGTTACTTCGTGTATAAAATGTCTGTCTATAAAAAAAACATCCGGACCATCGGTAATATTACGTACCACATGGGCATCCCACACTTTATCAAATAATGTTTTAGCTTCCATTTTTTAAAAATTTCAGTTTTCTTTCATCGCTAATTTTAAAATCAACCTATGAAAAAATATTAAAAATTCAGTTTCTTATAATTCTAATTTCAAATACAGCCTAAAAAGTATTTCTTTAAAAACCTTTAATCAAAATATTAAAATTTATTAATACAAAAATAAAGTATTTACATGAAAAAGATTGTCGAATAAAGACCAAGAAATAACCCAAAAAGTCCAAATGTATAAAAATAACAGAAAAAAGCATTTCGAGATTGCCTTTTTCTTGTTTATTACAAAATAAAACAAGCTACCTAAAATCACTTAGATAGCTTGTGTAATATAAATAGGTTGGGTAAGAAAATATTTTTTTTGTAGAGTCGAGGTTTATTGAAAATGAGCTTTTATGTATAAAAAAAATACGTTGAAAAATTATTTTTTTTGATTATACCACCACAACACAAGAATTTAAAAACGTTACAAAAAAAATTAAACTATTTTTAAAAAAAAACATAATTAACTAAAAATCAGATATTTATTTTTAAAAAAACATTTATTTCAAGATGAAAAATTAAATTTAAATTGTCTCAAAAAAAAAATATGACTTTTTGTTGTAACATTTCAATACTTTTGTGTTGTGGTAACAGAAAGTGACATAATAGAAGGATGCAAAAAATACAAAAGCAAGTACCAACAAGCTTTGTATAAAAAATAT
>JAGNSI010000245.1 GCA_017988135.1 Pseudarcicella sp. | reverse complement strand
AAAAAAATTTAAAAAAAAATTGTCTTTTTTTAACATTTTTGAATGGGAATAATTTTTCAAATAATGGATAAATTTAATAATATCAAATAATAATCATATTTTTGGATAAATTATATTTTAATATTTTTTTTCTTAGTAAAAACAAAAAAAAAATGATATTTTTGAACGTTTTTTGTTTGTTTTTTATCTCTAAAAATTGACTAAAAAGAATTTTACAAAATTAAATACTCATGATAATAGTAACTGGTGCGGCAGGTTTTATAGGAAGCTGTTTAATAGAAAGATTGAATAACGATAACTTCAATTTTATAATAGCTGTTGATGATTTTTCAAACATAGAAAAAAATAAAAACTTAGAAGGTAAAAAAATACAAGAAAAAGTAGACAGAACTGTTTTTTTTGAATGGCTAGACGCAAATTATGAAGACGTAGAGTTTTGCTTTCATATAGGAGCCCGCACCGATACCACAGAATTTGACGTAGAGATATTTAATGAACTGAATTTGAATTATTCCAAAGAAGTTTGGAAAAAGTGTCATGCATATCAAATACCTTTGGTATATGCTTCATCAGCAGCTACTTATGGGTTAGGTGAGCTTGGTTATGACGACAACGAGTCTAATATTTCGAGCCTCAAGCCACTAAACCCTTATGGAGACTCTAAAAATGATTTTGACATTTGGGCTTTAAAGCAAGAGGACAAACCATTTTTTTGGGCAGGCTTAAAGTTTTTTAATGTCTACGGACCAAACGAATACCACAAAGGTAGAATGGCTTCTGTTATCATGCATGCTTACAATCAAATACTGTCTACCAATGCCATGAAGCTCTTTAGGTCACACAACCCCGACTATAAAGATGGCGAGCAAATGAGAGATTTTATTTATGTAAAAGATTTGATAGAAGTATGCATTTTTCTGATGCATCATCGCAGAAATTCAGGTATTTACAATCTAGGTACAGGTACTGCACGTACTTTTTTAGATTTAGTAAAAGCTACTTTTCAGGCTATGGAGATTCCCGAAAATATCACATTTGTAGATACTCCAGAAGATATTAGAGATAAATACCAATACTACACTCAGGCAAATATGTCTAAACTATTATCAATCGGCTATAAAAAACCTTTTACTTCATTAGAAGCAGGAGTGACCGATTATGTTAAGAATTATTTGGAAGGTAAAAAATATTGTTAAATAAAGGTTTAGAGATGGATTTTGATTTTAAAAAATACCATATGCGTGCCATAAATGCACCAGATGAAGCAACTAAGCAAGCTATCAACCAAGAGTTGAAAGACTATTACCAGACTTTGAATGAAGAAGAAAAAGTAGTTTTCAATACTCAGTTACAAACATTTATTGCAAGAGAAATGGGGCGTTTGAAGACAGACTACGAAGCAATAAAATCATCTAACTTAAACTAACCTTTAATCAGGCATGTTAAAAACAACAGTAAAAGTATCCAATATTACTAACCTTTCAGATGCAAGATATTGTGCTGGAATGGGTGTAGAAATGCTTGGTTTTGATATAGATAAGCTCTCTTTGGATAAATTCAATGAGATGAAAACGTGGCTGGCAGGTGTTCAGATTGTAGGCGAAACTTTGAGTGCTGACTGGGGCGTTGTAGAGAAGCTTTTGTTAGATTATCAGCCAGATATGGTTCAAGTTTCTTCAGTGACTAATTTATCCCAACTAAAAGAAATTGGAATACCTATATTGTATAAAGTAGATTTTGCAAAAGATAATTTACCGGCACTTTTTCAATCTATACATTCAGATATTACCTATTTTGTTCTAGAAAATTCCGAAGCAACTGCCGTTTTAGACGATGCAACATTGGCAATGATAGACGCTTGGTCATTTAAATACCCAATATTGCTTGGTTTTGGATTGAAAAAAACGAATTTAGACGACTGTTTAGAAAATACAACCATTAATGGATTTGTTTTTGAAGGATCTGAAGAAATAAAACCAGGCGTAGCAAACAGCGAAGCTTTGATGGATGCCTTAGAAACACTTGAAAGTGAAGACTTTTGATAGTTGTAGATAAGTCTTTTTTTGAAAATTTAATTTCTTGAAAATAATTTTTATTGAATAAATAAACAATAAATACAAAAACAAGTAGAAACAAATAAATATAGACTTTAAAGTCCAACCAATCCCCATTATATTTTTTTCAAGACTTTTTACCTTTTCTATATTTTCAGGTAAAACCTTTTCATAGTAAACTTGATAGCCGTTGCTGTCTGGATTAATATGATATGCATTAAAATGTTTTAGTAAAATTTTATTTTCCATGTTTGTCCACCAGCCAAAAAATATTGAGTTTATTGAAATTAAAACCAATCCAATTAAGAAATATGTTATGAATTTAAATTTACTCTTTGACTTTAAAATCATCAATAAAAGAATAATTGGACTAACCAAAATATAGATAAATATGGTAAATGAAGCTGTTGTTAATATGATTTCCATTCAGAAAAATTTATAGGTTGATCCACTTCCGGTTCTATTACACACAGAACACATTGTTTTGTTTGGCTAAAAGAAGATAAATATTGGCAGTCTTTGTGCCATAGACCACTGATTTGGTCAAACTGTTTGTTGTGCGCTGTTTATTT
>JAGNSI010000244.1 GCA_017988135.1 Pseudarcicella sp. | reverse complement strand
GCCACCAGCTTTTTTGAGTGTATTTTTATGTAACATAATATAAGCTCCCACCAAAATATTGGTTTGGTTGGGTGCCAGAAAAACAGGATCTGGAAATATTTTTTTGAGTAAATTATCAAAATATACACCTGGTGGAAAAATATAAAATGTTCGCCTAATTTCTTGTGATGAACGATAAAAAGGCATTTCAAGCTTGTCTTTATCGAGCTGAATACCACCAATTGCAGCTAAGCTTGGGTCTGAATGTAGTTTGGAAATGCTTCGCTGAATAACATCATCAAAAATCAAAGTATCGGCATTGAGGAGTAAAAGATACGTTCCTTTTGCTCGTTCAAAACCAAGATTATTGGCTCTTCCAAAGCCTGCATTGTAGCCTGTTTGTAGCCATACTATTTCTGGATGATGCTCAATTATCAAAGAATGACTATCGTCTTGAGAGTCATTGTCTATCACAATAACCTCATAGTCAATATTTTGCGTGTATTTTTTTATACTTGATATAGCGTTTATAGTAAGCTGTGCTGACTTATAATTGACTATAATGATTGATAAATCCATGAAATATTTTTTGGCTTTGATACTGATTTTTCGTTTAAAAAAAAATTAATACCAGTCTTCCAGCTTTAAATTTGATTCTATTTTTTGCTCTAAATGGTCGGGTAATTTTTCAAAAAAATCTATCTTAGTTTTCAATTCTAGCTCATCTATACTCAAGGCATAAGATTTTATCAGCTCGATAGACGGTGCATTTGGCATCAAAAAAGCAATGGCTTGTTCGCTCTCAGGGTCAAATATTATTTTGTAATATTCCTCTGGAACGGCTATTTGAGTGGTTTTTCCGATGGTTTTTAAGCCTTTTTTGAGCACTGGTCCTGTTACTATTATCAGTTCGTTGCGTTTTTTTACCCACGAACGTACTTTGTTTTCCAAGTCATTCCATATTCCGGCATTGAAGTCGTGGTTTTGTGGCGACATATTGGACATATAAAATGTCTCGTCTTCAAGCTCTTTGCTATGCCTAAAGTCTGCTGCTGGGCAAAGATGCCCACGGTCGTAGCCCGACCGAGCGTAGTCGTAATAAGTAGCAGAGCCAGTAGAAACGGCATTATCTGTCAAGAAAAAATTGGAACGCTTTGCCTTGCCATACACCGCTGCTTTTACCAGTTTGTAAATCACCCAAGATGCTTGCTCAAACTCTTCAGCATAATTGAGCACAAAGGCTTGATGATATACCAAAGCTTCGTTTTTGGATTTTGGAAAAAAATAATTAAGCTCTTTGGTAGCCAATGGTTTATCTTTTTCAGTTGTACTTATTTTGTTTTGCAAGGAATGTGTCGCCCAATTTACAAGGCTACTTATTCCTAGCGATGCCTCAGAGGTTGGCTTAGAATGCTGGTCACTCCACGATTTGTCAAATAGGTTTTTACAATCTTTTTGTAATGTTTCAAACGGATTATCTTTGCCAGCATAGTATAAAACTATGCCCAAAATCAACAAAAAAAACAGCATTTGAATTTTACTTTTCATCTATATTATGTATTCGAAATTTATTTTTATTAAAAAGGGCTACTCGGCTCTACTTTAAGCGTTTTTTAGCTTTTTATTTTCTACTTTAAGGCTACTTTGGGTCTACTTTAGCTCTACTTTTGCGCTACTTTAGCGCTACTTTAATTCTAATTCTTTCAAATTTATTCTAATCACTTGTGAGAGTTGAAAATTTCTTACGAGCTTTATATTTAGTCAATTTTATTAAAAATAAAATCAAAGCAAAAAAAAAATCATTTTTTAAATGTTTAATTTTACAATATTATGAATAAAAAACGACTTTTAGTAATTGGTGGAGGTGCATCTGGCTACATGGGAGCTATCACGGCTGCCGAAACAAACCCTCATTTAGAAATCTTCATTCTTGAAAAAAGTCGTCAAACACTCGCAAAAGTAAAAATATCTGGTGGCGGGCGTTGTAATGTATGTAATGCTACCGAACAAATTCCCGTTTTGCTAAAAGCTTACCCAAGAGGAGGATCGTTTTTAAAGACTATTTTCAAGCAATTTGCTACAAAAGACACTTTTACATGGTTTGAAAGTAGAAATGTACCTTTAAAAATCGAGCCAGATGGAAGGGTTTTTCCGCTTTCAAATAGTTCTGAAACTGTGGTGGATTGCTTAGAAAAAAGTGCAAAAAAATTGGGTATAAAAGTTTTTTATTCTTCAGGTGTAAAAAAAATAGTTTTTGAAAACCAACAAATAAAAGGTGTTTTATTGTCTGACGAAACTTTTTTGGATGCCGATTACCTCTTGGCAACAACTGGTGGTGGCCCACAGTTGAATAGCTACGATTGGCTATCTGATACTGGTCATGCTATTGTCCCACCAGTACCTTCATTGTTTACTTTCAATGCACCTCACTCATTGTTACTTTCGTTGCCTGGCTTGTCTGTAAATAATGTAACTGTCAGAATATCGGGCACTAAACTTCAAAATTCGGGTGCTTTTTTGATTACGCATTGGGGTTTTTCTGGACCAGCTGTACTGGTTTTGTCAGCAAAAGCAGCAAGAGAATTGGCAAATAAAACCTATGATTTTTCTATATTGATAGATTTTACTGGAGGTTTAGGCGAAAAACATTG
>JAGNSI010000243.1 GCA_017988135.1 Pseudarcicella sp. | reverse complement strand
AAAAAAATAAAGCCTCGTTTTAGAAAAAAATATAAAGATGAAATATACAAAACACGTATTTGTTTGTACAAACGACAAAGAAGCTCCTAAGAAATGCTGCGGAAGTGAGCGTGGAATGGAGTTGGTAAATGCATTTAAGGAAGGCTTGAAAGCAAAAGGATTGGATATAGAAATTAGGGCTCAACGTGCCGGTTGTTTAGATACTTGTGGCAAAGGGCCTTCTGTTGTGGTGTATCCTGAAGGTGTTTTTTACGGTTTTGTTACACCCAATGATGTTAACGAAATTATCGAGAAGCATTTGGTAGGTAACGAGCCAGTAGAACGCTTGGTAATTGCCTAATTTCATAGAAATTATTTTGGTGCCTGATTTTTCTATTCTATTTTGCAAAACCTTAAAAATGTAAAATTTAATAATTTGAAAATCAGGCATTTGTTTTTTGACCTAGACCACACCCTTTGGGATTTTGAGAAAAACTCCAAGATTTGTATTCGACAAATTTATGAGTATCACAGAGCTATTTTCCCAAAGGAAATAGGATTCGATGCTTTCTTTCAGAAGTTTTCTACCATTAATTCGGCTATGTGGAATCAGCTCGATTTGAGCCTGATAACCCACGAATATCTCCGAACTTTCAGATTTCAAAAAGTCCTTCAAGCTCTAGATATTAAAATTGACGAGAGGTTTTCTTTAGAACTCAATCAGATGCTTTTGGATCTTTTGCCACATCAACATCATCTGATGGACGATGCATTTGACACTTTAGAAGCTTTGGCTAAGCGAGGTTACAAAATGCACATCATCAGCAATGGCTATCAAGATATTCAGATTAAAAAAATGAAAAGTGGCGGCATTCATCATTTTTTTGACCATATCATCACCAACGATATTGCTTGTGCCAGAAAACCCGAAAAGGCAATTTTTGATTTTGCTTTACAAATGGCCAATGCAAGATTGGATCATAGTATTATGATAGGAGATAACCTGATTGCCGATATTGAAGGTGCAAAAAATGCAGGCTTAAGAACCATTTATTTTAATCCAGAAAATGATGGAAATGACGCAGAGAATATTTCGGAGTTGAAGTATTTGTTAGAAATACTTTAGGATTCTCTTATTCAATAGAAAAGCTCAATTCTACTTTCCCGTTCGACTTTATTTTGTCAATATGTCCCATCGTTTTCTTGTCTTTACTCAAAAAATGGGCGTGAATAAAGCTATCCTTGTGGGTATAAACTCCCTGATGCTTTTGTGAGTAGAAAACCAGAATTTCGCCTTCTATTTGCTCAAAATCATAATCAGCTTGCTTTTTATTTGCCTGATAACCTGGTATTTCTGTAGAGCGAGGCATAACAATGTGGGTAGTCAGTCGATCAAATTTGCCTTTTATTTTTATCACAAAAGGCTTCTCAGTTACATAACCTTTTTCTTTTGCAAGGTTTTCAATCGCCTTTTGGAGCTCATCTAAGTTATTGAAGTTTAGGCTGACTTTATGCTTTTGCCATTTCGTTACATTGGCATAAACAAAAAATGGAGCCTCTATTTGCCAGTTTTTTGATACAATTCCTTCTCCAGTAGCATTTACTTTACTGAAAAAAGGTACACTGTCCCAAATTGTTATTTCACCTTGCATTCGGCCCAAAGGCCCCATTGCAAACAAATGTTTTTTGTTAGAAATGGTGTCAATTTTTATATGTGGAGCAAAGTTTTCTTTGCCCATTTCAGACATCGACCCTATGCTTTTTACATTTTGACCAAAAACTTTGGCACAGATAAAAAGTAGCGTAACAAGACTTAGCGTTTTTAACATGGTTTTGATAGAAAATAAATTTGCGTATCGTAATATTACGATATATTTTTGTTTTTTTGAAACACTATTTTAATATTTGGAAAGGATGTATAAAGAGGTATTTGATTATATAAAAACTGCGGAGCAAAATTTCGATTTGATAAGGGATAAGAGAAAGGCTGAGTTAGAACAAATTGCGGCTTTTGTTTCTCAAAAAGTTGCATTGGGTGAAGATGCAAAATTGATTTATATCTGTACGCATAATTCTCGCCGAAGTCATTTTGGTCAAATTTGGGCAGCTACTGCTGCGGCTTATTACGGCATTCCGAATGTAAAAACTTACTCAGGTGGCACTGAGGCTACAGCATTTAATCCAAGGTCTGTGGCAGCTGTAAAACGTGTTGGTTTTGAAGTTCTTGCAACTACCGTGGGGACTAACCCCGTTTATCATGTTAAATTCGACGAGAAGGGAAGCGATATTGTGGCTTTTTCAAAAAAGTATGATGACGCTTCAAATCCTCAAAATGATTTTTGTGCCATAATGACCTGTAATAGTGCTGATCAGGCTTGTCCAATTGTTTTTGGAGCCAGTTTGCGTGTAGCCACGCAATACGAAGATCCCAAGGCATTTGATGATACGCCTGATGAAGCCAAAATGTATGATGAGCGTTGCAAACAGATTGCTACTGAAACGCTTTATTTGTTTTCTAAAGTGATGAGGGGATGATAAAGGATTTTTTCTCTTGTAAAGTAAAAAGCGAGTCTTTACTTTATTAAATCATTTAAGATGAGTATTAAGAACTATATTTCAAAACACTATTTCAAGCCTTCCAAATACTCAAT
>JAGNSI010000109.1 GCA_017988135.1 Pseudarcicella sp. | reverse complement strand
TTGTTTTAGATCCTTTACCTTATGCAAACGATGCATTAGAACCACATTTTGACGCACTTACCATGGAAATCCACCATGACCGTCACCATAACTCTTATGTAACCAACCTAAATGCGGCATTAGCTGGCACAGCAAATGAAAGTGCTGGTTTAGAAGAATTGTTGGCAAAAATAAGCACGCTTTCTCCAGCTGTGAGAAACAATGGAGGTGGTCATTGGAATCACAGATTTTTCTGGAATATATTAGCTCCAAATGCTGGAGGCACACCTACAGGAAGTTTAGCAGCAGCAATTGATGCTAAATTTGGAAGCTTTGACGCTTTCAAAGAAGAATTCAAAAAAGCTGGATTGACACGCTTTGGCTCTGGCTGGGCTTGGCTAGTGGTTTTGCAAGATGGCTCTATTGCTGTAAGCTCTACGCCAAACCAAGATAACCCTTTGATGGATGTTGCTGAAGTAAAAGGCACTCCAATTTTAGGCTTAGACGTGTGGGAACATGCTTATTATTTAAAATTCCAAAACAAAAGACCTGATTATATCGATGCTTTTTGGAATCTTGTAGACTGGAACGCAGCAGAAAATCGCTACAAGGCTGCTTTATAGTTTTTGTCTAAAAAATATTTTTTATAAAAAAAGCTGTCGATAGACAGCTTTTTTTATGGCAAGAAATAACCTTAAAAACTATACAAAAACCCTACATTCGTACCACTTTGGGCATTTTGGTAAATGATAGGATTTAAACTTGACTGGGCATTGTTATTTTTTTTATTAAAAACATTTACAGCATTTTTAAGATTTTTGTTTCCTACATGTTCAAAATACATACCTACACCAGTGAAACCTAAGCCTTCTAGAAAATAAATACCATCAAAAGAAATATTGGTAAACAATTCATTGGCTATAACTTTACCAATAAAAACTCCTCCTAAGAAACCAAAAACAGTTGACACTATTCTATTTGTCTTAAATTTATTAAAATGATGCTTAATCTCTGGGTTATCATTTGTTAGCAAAACCTCTTTTATTGCTCCAAACCTTTTCAATTTCTCTCCATTTAAAATCAACTTCCCCCTTTTATAACCTAAGCTATCTGACTGAGAATAAGATATATTATTAAACAAGAAAAGTGTAGAAAATATTAAAATTAAACTTTTCATTTTTTTAAAATTAAATGGTTCACTAAATAACTTTTATAGAAACTTCCAAGTTCACTTCGTCAATTTCTATCGCATTTGCATCAGATAAGTCATTCACAATGTTTAGTGATAAAGCTTGTACTTCTTGGCAAATATAACTTTTGAACGCCTGTACACCTTCGGTGATTTCAGCATTTGTGTTTTTTAAATCTATTTGTATTTTGTCTGTAACTTCAAAACCTAGGTCTTTTCTTAGGTTTTGGATTCGATTTACAAAATCACGGGCAATGCCTTCTTGTTTGAGTGCAGGAGTGATATTGATATCCAAAGCTGCGGTCAATCCGTTGTCTGATGCCGTTAAATAACCTGGCAAATCTTCAGTGAGTATTTCTACGTCTTCAAGCGTCAAATAGATTTGATTTTTTACCAATGTTTTTTCTTCTTCTAACGTTTTCAGGTCTTCGGCAGTTAGGTTATTTATAATTTCGGCTACATTTTTCATGTCTTTGCCAAATTTTGGACCTAAAGCTTTAAAATTGGGTTTTATTTTTTTAGAAAGTACTCCCGAAGCATCGTCAAGATAGGCTACTTCTTTTACGTTTACTTCCATTTTTATCAGCTCATCTACACTGCTGATATAATCTCTGGTTTTCTGATTGAGTACTGGTATCAATATTTTAGCAAGTGGTTGTCTTACTTTCAATCGGTTAGACTTGCGCATGGCATGTACCATAGAACAAATTCTTTGTGCCAAATCCATAGATGCCTCTAAATCTGGATTCAACAAGTCTGATTTTACGGCTGGATAATCTGTCAAATGCACCGAAATAGACTTTTCTGCCATGCAATCTGTCATATTTTTATACAACCAATCTCCGTAAAAAGGCGCTATCGGCGACATCATTTGGGCAACACTGGTTAAGCAGTAAGCCAAAGTTTCGTAAGCAGATTTTTTATCGTCAGAGAGCTCACCTTGCCAAAAACGTCGTCTTCCTAAACGTACATACCAGTTTGAAAGATGATCGCAAACAAAATCCTGAATAGCACGTCCTGCTTTGGTAGGTTCGTAGGCATTGTAGCTTTCGTCTACCTCAGCAATGAGCGTTTGTAGTTTTGAAAGTACCCATTTATCTAACTCTGACGCTACTGATAAGTCTATTTTTCCGCTCGGTTGGTATTGGTCGAGATTGGCATATAGTGCAAAGAAATTGTAAGTATTGGTAAGTGTTCCAAAAAACTTATTTCGTACTTCTGTGATGCCTGCCAAATCAAATTTAAGGTTATCCCAAGGTTGAGCGTTGGTAATCATGTACCAGCGTGTAGGATCAGCACCGTAAGTAGAAAGTGTTTGAAATGGATCAATGGCATTTCCCAGTCTTTTAGACATTTTGTTGCCATTTTTATCTAATACCAAGCCCGTAGATACTACATTTTTGAATGCAACAGAGTCTGACACCATGGTAGAAATAGCATGAAGAGTAAAAAACCAGCCACGGGTTTGGTCTACTCCTTCTGAAATAAAGTCAGCTGGATACGACTTTTCAAATACATCTTTGTTTTCGAACGGGTAATGCCATTGTGCAAAAGGCATAGCACCAGAGTCAAACCAAACGTCTATCAAGTCTGTTTCTCTAAACATCACTTGCTTACTTGGCGAAACTAAAAATATTTCATCTACAAATGGTCTGTGCAAATCGTGATTAGCATTTTTTTGAGCATTCAGAAAAATGGTATTTTTAGCCTTTTGATTGTCCGAAAGTGCATTGCTATCATTAGCAAGTTGAATTGCTTCTATCAGCTCTTGGGTAGAGCCTATACATATTTCTTCACCATCTTCTGTACGCCATATAGGCAATGGTGTTCCCCAATATCTTGAACGAGAAAGATTCCAATCTACCAGATTTTCGAGCCAATTGCCAAACCTACCTGTACCTGTAGACTCTGGTTTCCAGTTGATGGTATTATTGAGGGCAATCATTTTATCTTTTACGGCGGTAGTTTTTATGAACCACGAGTCGAGCGGATAGTATAGAATGGGTTTATCGGTACGCCAGCAGTGTGGATAACTATGGTCGTAACGTTGCACATTGAAAGCCTTGTTTTCGGTTTTCAATTGTATGGCTATTCTTTCATCTACCGAAAGATACTTTTCACGGCCTTGTTTGATGCGTTCAGTTTCTTTTTCTTCGGCAGAAAGGTAGGCTTCTTTCACAGGTTCGTTGGCATAATCTGTAATTTCTGCCACAAAGCGACCTTGTTTATTTACGATAGGTACATCTTTTCCAGATTCGTCTTTTACAAAAATGGCAGGTATACCATTTTGCTGAGCCACTCTAAAGTCGTCTGCCCCGAAAGTCGGTGCTGTATGCACTACTCCTGTGCCGTCTTCGGTGGTCACAAAGTCGCCAATGATAATCCTAAATGCTGGTTCTTCGGGCTGAACATATGGCAACAATTGCTCATATTCTATTCCTTCCAAGAAATTACCTTTAAATTCGCTCAACACTTTCCATGGAATAATTTTATCGCCATCATTATAGGTTGTAAAATCTCCGTCTTTGCCTTTTTCGTTGAAATATTTATTTACTAACTCTTTGGCAAGTATTACATTTACTGGCTCGAAAGTGTAAGGATTTCTTGTTTTTACTAATACATAATCTATGTTTTTGCCAACAGTAAGGGCAGAGTTGGCTGGCAATGTCCATGGGGTGGTTGTCCATGCTAAAATATACACATTGCTACTTTCGGCGATATCAAATAAAAACCCCGACTTTCCTGTAAGTTTTAGCTTAAACTGAGCTGTCAAAGATGTATCTTTCACTTCACGGTAACAGCCTGGTTGATTTATTTCGTGCGAAGACAAACCTGTTCCCGCAGCTGGAGAATAAGGCTGTATGGTATACCCTTTATAAAGTAAGCCTTTTTGGTAAAGGTTTTTCAGCAAGTACCAAACCGATTCTATATAGTCGTTTTCGTAAGTAATGTATGGTTTTTCAAGATCAACCCAATAGCCCATTTTCAAGGTAAGATCATTCCATTGGTCTGTAAATTTCATTACTGTTTCTCGGCATTTCTGGTTGTATTCTTCAACCGATATTTTTTTACCGATGTCTTCTTTGGTAATCCCCAGTTCTTTTTCTACCTGTAATTCTACAGGCAAACCGTGTGTATCCCAGCCTCCTTTGCGTTTTACTTGCTTGCCTTTGAGAGTTTGGTAGCGACAAAAAATATCTTTTATGGCTCGGGCCATTACATGATGAATACCAGGTGTGCCATTTGCCGAAGGCGGGCCTTCATAAAAAGTAAAAGTGGGATTACCCTCTCTCTCGGTGATTGATTTTTCAAAAATGGCTTCTTTTTTCCAAAAGCTCAATATATCTTCGGCTACTTGACCGTAATCAAGGTTTTTGTATTCTTTGAAATTCACTGCTTACCTTTTTGTTTTTTATGAAATATTTTTTTTTCGCACAAACCAATACTTGTGAAAAAAATTGTGACAAAATTACACTAAATGTGTGGCTATAGGAAACTTATGTTAAAAAAAATAAGGTTGCAGAACGCATATAATCTTGCTTCAAAAAGTATAAGAAATAAAAGAAAACAAGAAAGAAATAAGATTTTAAAATAAATTTGGGCAAAACACTAACTATTAGGGCAATCCATTTTCGCTTTTTTTCTTAAAAATAAAAAAAAAACGCTACAAAATTCCTTACCTACCTATCACAGAAAACACCCAGCACGATTTGCCCATAAACACTTTTTCAAAATGACAATTAATTTATTTTAAAACAAAATATTTTGTACTTTTATGGCATTTCAAGAAAATAAAATTTGTGATTAGCCTGCAAACAATTAGCGGAAGTGTTAGAAAACACATACAAAGGATAATAATTGACCTTTAAGCAGTTGTGGTTTTTTACATACAATTCGGGAAAAATGATTTAACTTTGTTTTAGATTTAAATAATAAAAAATATGAAAAAAGTACTATTTGTAATCAATATTTTAATTTTTTGTATCACTTATATAGCTTCAGGTCAAAATATTATTTTGAATAATGATTTTGATGAAAACGGAGGGTCACTAAATAGTTGGACATATACTACAGGAACCACGTTAGCAAATATCAATGGTGCTAATGTTGCTAGTATCGCTGGTGAAAACGGGGTTCTTTATCAAAAAATCACAAACATTACGCCAGGAAAGCCATACGTATGTTCGATTAATTTCAAATCTATCGTTGCAAAGCAAACTACAGGTTACGGCTATGCAGTAGAAAAAGGAGTTCCGTTAATTGTTCCTACTTTTACATCTGGAGCTACAAATTTAAAAGACTTTTGCACCAACAACAGTGGATCTTGGACAGTATTACCTGGAATTACGGGAGCAATAGAAGCTGACGGAAGTGAAACTAAAAACTTTGATTTAATAATTCCAGCTGATGCCAAGGCTATTTATATAGGAATAGCAACAAAAGGTGCTGCTGCAAAATTGGAAGTAAATAGCGTTACATTTCAAACCAATCTAAACACAAAAGATGTTTCGTTTGTCGTAAAAGATGTGCTTAACAAACCAGTGGGAGGAGCAGAAATCAAAATCAATGGACTTTCAAATCCAATTTTTACAGACGCAACAGGAAAAGCAAAAGTAACTTTAACCATAAATGCTAACGTTAATTATACAGTATTAAAAGATTACTTCCAACTATATTCAGGAAAGCTTTTGGTAACTGAAAATACTATAGATGTACCCATAACACTTTCTGGTTTGGTTCAAGTAAAAGATGTACAAACTAGAATTTCAGAATATGGAGACAACGCTACACCTTATCCTATCTACGCACACTTTTGGAATTCAGGATTGAATTTTACACCAGAGATGAATCAAAAAATAGTTACTAATTTTGACTATATAATTGGAGGAGGAGATGTTTCTGGCATTGCAAATTCTACTTTAAATGTAAACGCACTCAAAGCAATTGATCCTAAATTTCAAGTAATCAATTATCAAGGTGGCTGGGGGCAAAAGGCTTCTAGTTTGATTGGTCAAGAAATGAATCTTCTTTATTATAGAGTAGGCACTTTAGGAACTGCTTTAGATGCTACAACTACTTCTTTTGTAATAAATGCACCTTCAGACAGTAAAGGAAAAGGATTGGTGGCAAGCGAAGCTAACAATTATACTACATGGATAAGAATAGGCAACGAATTGATGAAATTGACTTACGTATCTAGTAAAACAATATACCCAATAACCGTAAACGTTGAAAGAGGGTTGAGAGGAACCACACCCACAAATCATTTAAGTGATGCCACCATAACTGCACCATTATATACAGTAGCTCCTATTGAGGGAGGCAACAATGCCAATTTATCTTATTTCGACCCAGTTTTTGGGGCAAGAAAAAACAGGTTAAAATCCAGTACAATTAATTTTGCAACTTCACACAATGTAGATGGTATTTGGATTGATATTCTGCTTGGTTTTTTGGAAGCTAAAAATATGATTGGCGGAACGTACACCCTTTGGAATCATGAAAAAGAAAGCCTAATGAGCAGTCAGGATATAGTTTTTAAAACTAAAGATGCAATGAAAGAGGTATATGAAAGTTTTTATGCAAGAATGGGGTATTATCCAGTTATTTATGGAAACAACGTGCTGTATGATTTAAATTATACCACAAGTAGTAGAGCTTTTGCTATGGAAAAAACGACAGAACACCCTCGTGGATTGGACGGATTTTGTCATGAAAATAGCTGGGGACACATGAGTGATGTTTCAGGAAATGTAGACAATGACGGAAATCCTGTATCTTCTTCAGATATTTTTAGAGTTGCTGGTAAGAATAATAATGGTCGTTTTTTGGAATGGTACATGGAGAATACTTGGATAAATAACTGCAAAGCTATTGCCTTGCTTGCCCAAAAAGAATTACCCAATCAACCTATGACAATAAACGCAGGTTTTAAAAATCAATGGTTTGCCGCTGATTTAACCAATGAACTAAGATATAGTTTCAATAAATATTGTTATGCTTCTTATTTGTTAAGTGTGCATGTAGATAGTCAAAATAAAATTTCGTCTAGAATGGGGATTTCTCCTATGACGGTAGATGCATCGGGCAAATTAGATGTAAATATAGAGCCGTTTTTTACCTATGATATTGGTATTCCTGTTCAAACAAATGTATTTACAAACTTTACTAGTTACAGAGTAGGAACGAATAATTTATATGCACGAAAATTCTCTAAAGGATTAGTTTTAGTAAACCCATTTAGTACAAACATGTCTGAATCTGTATTAATTTCAGACATTACAGGTAATACCACTGATATATATAGAGACCCTGAAAATAATAATCAAATTATCACAACGGTATCGTTGAACTCAAGAGAAAGTAGATTACTTTTGAAAGAGTCGATATTATCTTTAGTTTCTGATGAAGCTACAATAAAATCTATTTCAATATATCCAAATCCTGCTAACAATCAACTAATTGTAAATTTTGGGAATAATAAAACTATTAATTCACAAAATGTAAAAGTCTTTATATTCAATACAAAAGGAGCTTTGGTTAGTAAAACAAAATCAACTAAAGTTAATCATTCAATAAATCTGAATATTTCCAACCTTGCAGCTGGTTCTTATG
The DNA here is from genome assembly GCA_017988135.1 of Pseudarcicella sp. Lineage (GTDB taxonomy): Bacteria > Bacteroidota > Bacteroidia > Cytophagales > Spirosomataceae > JAGNSI01. The sequence continues at coordinate 434 of JAGNSI010000109.1, read as the reverse complement.
TTTTAAAAATTGATGGGATTAAAGAGAATATAAAATTCATTAAAAATTAATATCATCTAGAAATGTTGTGAAATTCACACTTGGGTCTTTCCTCTCGAAACAATTTCATTGTCTGTCCTAGAAAAAGCCAAAAAGTGAGCTTTGGGTTGATTTTGTTTTGAAATTGTTTCGTGAGGAAATGATAAGGGATTTCAAAATCCTATTTATATTTTCGTTAAAAACTTTTATACAATATTGATAGATGGATAATTTTATTAAAAAAATGTTTATTGCAATTATAGATCAAATAATAATTTTATTAACTAATTTCTTTTCTATCATTTTTTCGAAGAATATTTAGAACGCTGTAATAATGAAGATTTCGATCTAATAATTCCGGAAATTTCACTTTTATTTTATGTTATCACTTTTCTTGTTAGTATGATTGTTTATTC
>JAGNSI010000242.1 GCA_017988135.1 Pseudarcicella sp. | reverse complement strand
TCGTTGAAACAATTATGTATTGGCTATGCACATCAATATTTTCTTGTAGTTCGGTTTGGATTTTTTGAACACATTCCAATAAAATATTCTTTTCTTTGTCTGATAAATGAAGGGCTTCTGAAACTTCATATTGAAAAAAACTATATTCTTTAATTTTTTGATTTAGTGTAGTAGAACGAATTAAGTCGGGGTGAAAAAACAATCCCCAACCCATTTTATCTTCTCTTTCTTCTATTTCATTGTCAATTTCAATGGTTTGGTTGGGTGCTATACAAATGAGGTTTCCGTCTTGAAAATCTATGGTTTTTCTTCCATATTTAATATGATTCTTGCAATAGTTCTTGAACATAATAGAATAGAAGTCGGTCGTGATTTTAGAATTCTGCTCTACTTGCTCTGTAACTTTACTAAAATCCAAAACTGTTACCAACGGGTGCTGATTGTGACCTAGATTAAATAATTTGGAAAGGTCTGCTATGGTGTGTAAGTGAATTACTTGTTTCATGTCGAAAACTATTTTAATACTGATAAAAATTCATCAATAACACTTTGTCGAGTATTATCTTCTAAGTTAATTATATCAAATCTTTTAGTTGAAGTGTATGAACCCATATCACTATCACTGTTTATTAAAATTGCCCCAACTAATATTACATACTTACAATTGTATTTGGTTGATGAAACTAATTCATTTATACGCTGGTCAATGGCTTCATATATAACTTCTGTCGCTTCAGCTATGGGTAAGTTTGAATCCATTATTCTTGACTTTTGTTTGAATAATATTTGTTCCAAGACATTCATTTGGTAATCCATTTCAGTTACCTCGTCTTCAACAATTTCATTTTTTAGTAACTTGCCCAAAGCTCCTTTAGCAGCACCACAACAATTTGAATTCTTACTTTGTCCAACACGATGAATTTCTCCCAAAATGCCATTTTTGGTAATTCCTATATGAGGTCCATAATAGATTAATACCGCACCATCGTCTGGAATATGACTTGCAAAAGCTTTCATGCCTGTCAAACCAGTAAAAGGGAAGCCATTCAACCCACCCATTTTAAACGGACCTAAAAACTCCTGTGCTCTTGTGGGGTATTGAATACTATTTACATCATCACTACAAATACTATCGGCAAACATGATTTTTGAAGGCTCTAATTGCAATACTTCTTCATAATAATCTATCGCTCTATTAACGCTGTCTATTAAAGTAATTGCATTAGGATAATATTTTCTAATGATTTCTAATCGTTCTTTTTTAAGCATACTATTTTACATTAAAATGCCATTTTTGGCAGTGATTGGTTTAGGTAAATTGGTTTCGCCAAGAGATTGCAAAATTTCAATCTCTAAGTTCCTTGTAATTGCTGTCATGGGTGTGTCACTTATCAATCCTTCAAATGGGTGTTCGCTGTAATCGCCAACTAAATCCATTTGATGAAATACCCAAGTAACAAGCATCGAAAAGGGAATCGTTAACCACACATTTATTTTTTGTGATTCATTTATTAGTCCTAATGGCAATAAAAATGCAAACACAATAATAAAAAGGCTAGCATAATTGGCAAATTGTCTAGGTATCGGAAATGTCTTTATGCGTTCATTTCTCCCTTGATGTTCATATAATTTAGTAATATGATTTTGAAGTTCAAATAATCTAAAATCTTCTATGATATTTTCATTTCGTAGTTGTTTCAGTATTTTAGATTGATTGAGTAAAAGTTTTGATGCCATATTTGGGTGAGCCTCAACTTCCTGCAATTCTTCCTTAGAAATATACTTAGATACATCTCTTTCAAATTCAGTATTGATACTAAAATCTTGACGAAATTGTTCTCTATATACTTCATTCAATTTCAGGTTATGTTCCCAATCCATTCTTTTATGCCTCAAAAAACTTTTATGTGCATAAAGCCATGCAATATGTCTTTTCAAAATATTGGTTTTCATGGCAATTTCATTTTCTGGCAAGTAGGTGTTAAGCATCGCAATTAATGACCGTGTGTCATTCGTGATGCCACCCCAATTTTTACGTGCCTCATTTTGCCTTTCATTGGCAGCATTGTTTTTGAAACCAACATAAAAAGAGACTGCAATACCCAACAACGATATTGGCAAAAATGGAATTGCAAGCCATTTAAGATTTAAATAAACAAATCCTAAAACGACCAACAGAGACCAAGCACCACCAATAAGAATTGGAATGATTGAAAACTGTAATATGGCTTTTATTGGCAGACTTTTAGTTAACATTATCAAGTTGATTTAAATATTCTAAGTAAATATGCCCTCGTCTTTCAGCAAAAAAATCTAAACACAAAACAATACAGGCTTGAATAAACAAACCAAGTCCTATTCCCCGCCAAAATGTATCATTCATTGAACTATACATCAATACAATTCCTAAAATGATTAATGCAATTTCTACATATCTATAAATCACAAAATTGCTCAACACTTTTTCCATTCGAGGAATTTCAATTGTTTTTATACTTTGGGATTCTTTCTGAATAAAAGTTTCAACACGTGCAATGTCTTTTGGGCTTCTGATAACTATGGTATAACCGACTATAAACTCTAATAAAGCAACAATAATAAAAGGTATGGCAACACCTTTCCAAAAAGAGGTTTTC
>JAGNSI010000241.1 GCA_017988135.1 Pseudarcicella sp. | reverse complement strand
GTTTTAGAGTCACCGGCAAAATACCTGAACTTTGGAATGCTCAAACAGGAAAAACTGAGAAGGTCAGCTACCAAGTTAAAGATGGCCATACTATTGTGCCATTAAAGTTTGAGTCATGGGATGCGTATTTTGTGGTATTTAGAGAGAAAACTACAAGCACCAGTTTGACACTGCCGAAAAAAGCTGAAACCACTTTGGCTCAAATTTCGACATCATGGAAAGTGAAATTTGGAGCTAAAGACACAATGTTTGAAAAATTAAGTTCGTGGTCAGAAAATACAGATTCAGATGTAAAATATTTCTCTGGAACAGCAATCTATGAAAATGTATTATCACTTACTCGTCCCGCAAGCGGCGAGGTTTGGTTAGACCTTGGCGATGTAAAGAATATGGCTGAAGTTTTTGTAAATGGCCAAAACATGGGAACAGTTTGGAAGAAACCTTTCAAGGTTGATATAACTAAGGCCTTAAAAGATGGCAAAAATGATATAAAGATAGAAGTGACGAATACATGGGTGAACCGACTGATCGGTGATGCTCAACCTAATGCCGTTAAGACGACTTTTACCACCATGCCATTTTATCGTTCTAACTCTCCATTGGTACCAGCTGGGCTTTTGGGAGATGTAAAAATCATCGGTGTTAAATAAGGGTTTTATGTTTTAAAGAAGAGAGAGCAGCTTAGGGTGTTCTCTTTTTTTTATGTGGTATTTCTTAGTTTTGATTTGAATATATGTAAAGCAATCGATTTACAAAAGATGACAATTGAAAAGTTGCAAGTATCAGAATGAAGCTAATTTTCTATGATTATTCTTGAATGGCGTTTATTATAGTTAATCATGCCAAATATTAAGAAGATATAGGAGGTCGTTTGTAAAATTCTTACGAACGGATATATAAAGAACGTTTCAGAATTGAATACAAAATAGCTTTGTATAATTTGTATAAACTCTGTCAGCCAAATACCTATAATTATCAAATATCTACTTGAATATTTGACTGCCTGCGGCAAAAACATTACAAAAACGCAAGTGCAGGCTGCAAATAATGCGAATAAAAAGGACAAAACTTTAATTTGAGTATCCTCCATTGGTAATATCACTAAGAAATAATTCAGGAAAGGAATAGAAAACACAATTGGGACCAATAAATAATAAGTACGCGGAAACCTGAATTTTTTAAATTCTGCCCCTAAAGATTCAAAGATATTCAACCACAAGGCATAAATCACTAAATATAGAACAATATTAATTTTAATAGCATTTAGACTAGAAAACATGTATCTCGAAAGGCCTAACAGTAAGGGAATCAGTATAGTTATGAGAAATTTTACCTGTATTTTGTTTAGTTTTGAATTTTGATATCGGTAGTACCAAAACGCCAATACCACATTGACAGATTCTCTAAATGTAAAATCAAGAAAGCTCATTGATCCGTCACCAGTATTTAGAAACGTGATAATTTCAAATGAAGACAATAGAAATATTGCTACCACAAAAATGTAGTTGTTTTTCAAGGCTTTTTGTTAGTTTATCGTAGGCTACTCTTGCTGCTAAATTAATGTATTTTTTGAAAATCTCAAACTCAAATAAAAAAACAAATGCTTTAAGGTATTTACTTAGTAACTATTTCAAAATAAAAATTTTCAAGGAATTCCTTTTATTAATATTAGATCTTTTTTTCGAATCAACGGCTTCTAAAAACAGTTCAACATATAAGTACATATACTACTTTTTGTAAACACAATATTTTTAAATGATTTCAATTTATTGATATTTCCCACTTTTATTCTATAATTATTTTTGAAGTCCGTTTGAAATAGTATATCATTCCCACTATCAAGATAACTGTGGAGGTGGTTTGTAATAATCTAGCAAATGGATAAATAAACAGTGATTCAGATTCGAAGTAGAAATAGCTCTGCATCATGTTAGTAATACCTTCTAACCAAACGCCGAGAATTATCAAATATCTTCCTGAAAAATATTTGGTGATTGGCAAAAATAATATGTAAACATATTTACTGCCCGCAAACAAGGCAAACAAAAATGATAAAACTTTACTTTTGGAATCCAACATTGGAAACAAGACCATGAAATAATATACTATTGGAATTGAGAAAATTATTGGAACAAGTAAATAGTAAGTGCGAGGAAATCTTTTTTTGTTGAAACTCGCTCCAAGGGAATAAATGATGTTCATCCACAAGACATAAATAACAAAATAAAAAAAAGTATTTATTTTGATGGCATATTCGCTAGGAATAATATAACTGCTTAAACCTAATAACAAGGGAACCAAAATGATTATGAGGAATTTCTTTTGTGTTTTGTTTAGTTTTTGGTCTAGTTCTCTATAATACCAGATTGCCAGTATTATTGTGACCAATTCTCGGAATACGAAAGTTATATTGGCTCCATATTGTGCTTTGGTGATACGAAATGCAATAATCTCACATGATATCAATATAAATATCGATACCAAGTAGATGGAGTTGTTTTTCATGTTTTAATGTTTAGTTTTCTATTGGCAGTATTGTTGCACAATTTATAATATTATCTATACTAATCCTATATATTAAAAAACATTTTATGCATTTTAAGAGTTTAGGGAATTTATTTCTTTGATGCACTTAGGA
>JAGNSI010000240.1 GCA_017988135.1 Pseudarcicella sp. | reverse complement strand
TATGTACCGCCTTGGGTTACTGTAAGTGCTGAAGTGTTGGAGTTGGGTAAAGCCGTGTTATTCAGAAACCACGTGTAAGTCACACCAAACACACTGGTTATCAGTGAATTTTGACTATCAATTTCGAGCGTGGCGGCATTATTACAATTTGTTCCTATGACGTTGGTTTTTATGCGAACAGAGTCTGCTGTTTTAACAAAAACGTGTAGTAAATTACTGTTTGTAGAATTGCATGCACCATTGCTTGTTGTGGTAAGTTTTACTAAAAAATTAGAAGTTTCAGTAGCCACAACTGAGCTAAGATTTGCTGAGTTTGGTATTTCGATTCCATTTTTAAACCATGACCAACTCAATGAACTGCTGTTATTGTTCTGCAAAGTTACATTTATGTTGATTGGTGTTCCACACGATGCGGGTGATGGATTTGCAGAAACGGTGGCTCCAACTTCGCAATTTATAAACGGCTTTTGAGCTATCATACTCCATTTGCCCGACGCGTCTTTTGCTCTGATAAAAAGACTATGGCTTCCACCTAAAAGTGCAGGTGATATTTCGAAAATTGGCTCGTCTATATTTAGAACATTAGTTGATGTAATAGGGAAATTTGTTGCCAGTCCCACACCTGGGTCTGTATCTACAAAGTATTCAAGTTTTACAATATTTTGGAGGTTTAACAAATCGTTCGTTTTGTAAAAATTCTGAAAAAATACGGTACTCCATTTTCCAGATACATCTTTGGCTCTTATTAAAAACTTGTGAAAGCCAACAGCCAAATCTGAAGCTAATGAGATATTAAAACTCTGACTTATTTGATTTCCAGCCGAAAAAGGTATGTTGACTCCCTGCCCAAAGCCAGTATCTGAATCTATAAAATATTCTAGCTTGGTAATACCTTGTAGAGCCGACAAATCATTGGTTTTAAAGAATGACTGAGAATAAATCATGCTCCATTTCCCCGAAATATCTTTGGCTCTGATTAAAAATTTGTGAAAACCGTTAGGAAGGTTTATGGGTAAAGGAACACTGAAACTACTATTTATATTTGTATTTGCTGTAATAGGAATATTTATGCCTTGTCCAATACCTAAATCGTTATCTATAAAATGTTCTAATTTTACAATATTTTGAAGTGACGGCAAATCATTGGTTTTGAAAAAATTTTGAGAAGTAACCATACTCCAAACACCATTGGTGTTTTTAGCCCTTACATAAAATTTATGAAACCCTTTTGATAAGTCCACTGGCACAGGTATGCTTAAATTGGTGGTTACGATATTACTTCCTGTGAAAGAAACATCTGTACCATTTCCAAAACCCGGATCATTATCAATAAAATATTCAATCCTCTGGATGTTTTGTGCAAAGCTCAGGCAAGACCACCCTACAAATAGGATGATAGTAAGTATTTTTTTCATGGCTAATTAGTTGTTAGACTGCACTGTGATACTCCCAGAGAGCCCTGAAGCTGTTGAACCCGTTGTACTTAGAAAAAAGTTTCTTATAATAGGAATTCCAGCCTGCCCTGATAGCCTATAGGGATCTGCACCACCGAATGACCCAATATCTTGGCCTATATTGCCAGTTCCAATAGCCGGTGAACCGACTTTCAAACGGTAGTTTTTATCGAATGTTGGATTGTTTGATTCAAAAACATCTGACAAAACTGCATTCTCTATATTATTATTTCCCGGAGTCCCAAAAACGCTTCCAATTTTTACGCTAAAGCTGAATGTAGAATTGGTACCTACACTGTAGTTATTTGTATTACCCACGATGCAATTAGTAAAAGTTCCATTTACGATAGTCTGTACGCCACCCAAAAAGCATTGGTCAACCAATGGATTAACTTGATTAAACATGACGTCTTGAATGATACAGTTTTTAAAAATATTGCCGCTTCCACTGCCATTAATATCACCATGCCCACCTCCGCTTAAGCTGAAGAAACACTGTTCTACAATATTAGATGATGAATTTAAGACCAAATTTCCACCGCTGCCTGAGGGAGTAAAAGAACATCTCTTGAAAAGAATATTTGAGACATTTACAGTGATATCTCCATTTAATCTCATACCAATAAATGCACTATTCTCTGCCCCAGTATTTATCGCAAAGCTACCTGTGATAATAGATTCGTTTAAACTGAATGATAATGGACTTATCAAATTGGCATTGCTTCCTTTCTGATAACCATCGCCAATAAAAATAAGTCTTTTGATGAGTGCTAAACCGATAGGATAGCTTGTTGTTGACGGCTCTACATAAATGGTATCGCCATTTGCGGCATCAGCAATTGCGGCATCGAGGGTAATATAAACCAGAGTAGCCACTGGCACTATACCCACGTTGTTATTTACCCTACGAATAGTAGCAAACGAAGTTGAAATACTTAAAAGTACTAGGAGCAATGTTAATTTTTGTTTCATGATTATTAATTATTTATTTGAATAGCTTTAAACAAATCGATTCTTTTTCTACGGGAAATTATACACTGTATATCATTGACTAAAAATGCATTAACTCCATCTACGTATTCAAGAAACTGCGTATTAATCATAAATGAACGGTGAATCCTGACCATGTTTCTGAAGGGCAAGAAACGTTCCTCGAGCTTTTGGATGTTGGTGCTTACAATGATTTTACGGCCATTTCTCAAATACAGAT
>JAGNSI010000238.1 GCA_017988135.1 Pseudarcicella sp. | reverse complement strand
GGATATGGATTATTTGAAAAATCAAAAGGACAACACGTAAATTCTGGAAATAAATATTTTATTCAATTTACAGAATATTGGATAAAAAATGCTACAAACTTAGATATTTTTCATTTTGAAATATACGGTGATGATATTCGTGGTTTTCATATAGATTTAGATGGAGCTTGGCTTTTTATAAAATACTTACACGATTTTCAAAACTTATTTTTTGCATTAACAAGGCAAGAATTAGAGCTGAAAAAACAGCAAGAGTAGCTTTCGCCAGAAAGTTGCTCGAAGCTGGAATATAACTAGTAGATAGGTCTGACAACATCAGACGTATCACTCCTAAATTGGGTTGCTTTGTCTGACAAACGTCATCATTTTTATAATGCTAATGTATTACTTTTTGGAAGGATTTTAGTATTAAATACTTTAAATTAAGCAATATTCTCCATTCCACCTGGAAACGGTCTGTAGGCATAATAATGCAAGACTTCTTCAATAGCTATTTTCAAAGCTTCATTTATAGGGAGTGAAGTCACTGCGAGTCTATTGTCAATTTGAGATAATCGGGTGTAATAATGAGTGAAAACAGGTACATAAAGCCCTTCGCTGATGGCTTTTTCGGCTGCATGAAAGTTTTCCTCTTGGCCTACCTTGATAATTTTGCAGGTCGTCATACGCAATTGACCATTTCTATCTCTATTGGCGGCATAGCCAAAAAGACGACAAATTAATCCACGATATTTATAATTAGTACAGCTACCATTAATTTGATCTGTTGGGGACAGCGATTGGTATATGTGGCAATAGGTATTGGTTGTTGAATTCAGTTCTTCTAAAGTTTTTTCGGCTTTGCCATTCAAAAATAAATAAAAGGCCCAGGGTAAGAACTCTAAAGGCGAGGCATTGATATCTGGTTTTGAGCAGCATTGGCCACAGCCTGAATTGCAGGACAAATGGGTTTTTGATTTGAAAGTAGTAATCTCATTTTCAAGACGATCAAACAACTGTTCGACCAATTTAACTTTCTGTTCTATATCCATTGTTTTTTGTGTAATGTACGCTAATAAATAATGGAAATGGTATAAATCGATGATTTTAAAATTTTAAAATTTAAAAATTTTATTGAATTTGACTTGGGATATTGAGCATGTTGATAACCTCTTCATCTTCTACTTGATCGAATTCTTCGTAAAATGCTCCAACACCTCTGAAATTTTTTGCAGCAATAAGATATACTAATTCGTCTACATTTCGATTAAATGTACTTAGCGCATCTGCCGGTAAAACGGGTGCTGCAACGATTATTTTAGCAGGTTTTCTTTTTCGTAACATTGCAATACTTGCTAGTAACGTATTTCCTGTGGCTATGCCATCATCTGCAATAATTATATTTTTTCCTTCTATATCTAAGGGTTTGCGACTGCCCCTATATAGCTCATATTTGTTGCGTAATAGTTTTCTAAGTCTTGTAATTTCTTCTTCAATATATTTTTGAGGAACCTCAGGATGTTCTCTAAGCGTTATGGAATCCATTGATACTGCTCCAATGGCATATTCTGTATTATTAGGATGACCAATTTTTTTTGAGAGCACAATATCAAGCGGAAGATGTAATTTTTTAGCAATTTCATATCCAATAGGAACTCCGCCTCTTGGAATGGCAAGAACAACAGTATTGCTATTTTGGTATTTTTTTAATTTCTCTGATAGCAAAATTCCTGCTTCTTCTCTGTCTTTTAGTAGCTCATTATACATGATTCAGACTTTTAAAATTAATGTATAAAGGTATTGATTTTCAGTTGTATGTGTTTTTGTATTTCTCGCTTTTTTTTTAATTTATATCCTATTTAAACTGCGAAATTCTTCCATAATTAATAATTTGTTTTATTTTTTTTGGAGGTCAAATTAAACTGTAACGGATTAAAATTCAGATTGGTTTTGTATGAATTAGATTTTTACTGTTTTTTTATTTACATTTGTTTATCAAATTAAACAAAACGATGAACAACATAAAAAGTGTATTTAGTATTAAAGACCTTGAAAACCTTTCTGGAATAAAAGCACATACAATACGTATTTGGGAAAAAAGGTATGATATCCTTCAGCCGATGCGAACAGAAACAAATATCAGATTATATGATCTAGCTAGTTTGCAAAAGCTTTTAAATATTACTTTATTACACGATTATGGCTATAAAATTTCAAAAATAGCTACTTATCCTCAAGAAAAAATCCCGTCACTTGTTCGAGAAATTATATCAAATAAAACTGCCAAAAATCACGCAATAAGTGATTTAAAAATGGCAATGATGAATTTTGATCAAGATTTGTTTTTTGCGACGTACAATTGGTTAATGTCTGAGAAATCTTTCAAAGAAATCTTTCATCAGGTTTTTATTCCTTTAATGAATGAACTTGGTTTGTTGTGGCAATCTGATACGATAACTCCTGCTCACGAGCATTTTATAACGTATTTGATTAAGCAAAAACTATTGGTGAATACCGAAAAATTGCAGGTTTTGAAGCAAACTAAAACGGACAAAGTTTTTGTTTTATCTCTCCCAATGAACGAAATTCATGAATTAGGATTGATGTATTTGCATTATGAAATACTCCTTAATGGTTACAAATCCATTTATTTAGGGGAAAGCATGCCTATTGAGAATTTAAAAG
>JAGNSI010000239.1 GCA_017988135.1 Pseudarcicella sp. | reverse complement strand
TATTCGTTTTCCTGATACTTTGAAAACAAATTTAATTAATTAATATGAAAATATATCTGTTTTCTGTAGCCTTTTGTTTATTTTTTTTATCCTGCGATAAGAAGAATAAAGTCGAGAAAGCCGTTACAGCAATTCCTGTAGAAATAAGAATTGTACGCTTTGACAAAATATTTTTTGAGACTCCGGCTCAGGATTTGCCAAAAGTTAAAAAAGAGTTTCCGTTTTTTTTTCCTGCTGGAAATGATGATAGTGTTTGGTTAAATAAAATGCAAGATCCTATTTGGAGGGAATTGTATACGGAAGTTCAAAAAAAGTATGCAGATATTAATCCTGTAAAAAACGAGCTTACCACTCTTTTTAAACATATAAAATATTATTTTCCCAAAACAAAAACGCCAAAAGTTATCACGGTAATTTCAGAAATGGATTATAACAATAAAGTTATTTATGCGGATAGCTTAGTTATTGTTTCGCTTGAATTGTATCTAGGAAAGAATCATAAATTTTATCAGTTTCCAAATTACATAAAACAAAATTTTGAGCAGAAACAAATTATGCCTGATTTAGTGAGTAGCTTTTCTACTAGAGAAATTTCCCCTATAATTGATAAGTCCTTGCTTAGTCAGATGATTTATCACGGAAAACAATTGTATCTGAAAGAGTTGCTTTTGCCAGATTATACAGATGCAGAAAAAATGGGTTATACTGAAGATCAAATAAAGTGGTGTCAAGAAAATGAGGGTTATATGTGGCGTTATTTTTTAGAAAAAGAAATGCTTTATAGTGACGATCAAAAATTAATACCTCGATTTGTAAATCCTGCCCCTTTTTCTAAATTCTATTTGGAAATTGATAATGAATCGCCAGGTCAAGTTGGAGCATGGGTAGGATGGCAAATGGTTCGTTCTTTTATGAAAAACAACGATATTCCTTTGTCAGATATGTTAAAAATGAATGCTAAAGAATTGTTTGAAAAATCAAAATATAAACCAAAAAAATAATGTCAGATAAAAATACATCAGAAATTAAATTTTTAGTCGCGTTAGACGAAAATCGTGTTCCAGAAAAATTAATGTGGTCCGCACAAGATGGTGGCGTGGAACAAGAAGAGGCAAAAGCAATTATGCTGTCTATTTGGGATAGTAAAGTGAAAGAAACAATGCGTATCGATTTGTGGACAAAAGATATGCCAGTTGACGAAATGAAAATTTTCTTTCATCAAACATTAGTGGCTATGTCTGATACCTTTAAGCGCGCTACTAATGACGAGAAAATGGCCGATACTATGAAAGATTTCTGTGATTATTTTGCAGAAAAATTAGAACTTCAAAAATAATTTTTGGACGGTTATCATTAAAAAAATCCCAAAACTAAACAAACTTAGTTTTGGGATTTTTATTGAAATTAAAATTGTATTTCTAAAACTGACTATTGTTTTTGAAAACTTCTTGATTTACTTCGTCAATATAGTTTAAAACATCTTCTTTTCCAGTTGATTCAGTTGCTGAAGTTACAAAGTAATGTGGCATCTCAGCCCAATTGTTTGCAAACATTTTCTTTTTGTAAGCAGCAATATGAGAATCGATTTTAACTTTACTTATTTTGTCAGCTTTAGTAAAAATAATACAAAATGGGATTTCGCTTTCTCCCATGTAAGACATGAATTCAATATCGATATTTTGAGCCTCATGACGAATGTCAATTAATACAAAAGCACAAACTAATTGTTCTCTTGTTTCAAAATAATCCGTTATAAACTGTTGAAATATTGATTTTGTTTTCTTAGATACTTTTGCATAACCGTAACCAGGTAAATCTACTAAAAACCAATTGTTATTAATCAAAAAGTGATTTATAAGCTGAGTTTTTCCTGGTCTTCCAGAAGTTTTAGCTAGGTTTTTATTGTTAGTCAACATGTTTATCAACGAAGACTTTCCAACATTTGATCTGCCTATAAAAGCATATTCTGGCAAAAAGTCTTTAGGACATTTGTCAACTTGTGAATTGCTTATAATGAATTCGGCAGTATTAATTTTCATGATATTTATTTGTAAATTTATTCTTTTTCAGAACTAACTTGTAAATGTGTTTTTGTCAACCAATCCTCTAACAGACGGTTGAATTCTTCTGGATGCTCCATCATGGCAGCGTGTCCACATTTGTCTATCCAATACAAAGTAGAGTTAGGTAATAATTTATTAAATTCTACTGCTACATCGGGCGGAGTAACCTTGTCGTTTTTACCCCAAATAATACAGGTTTGAACATGCATTTTTGGTAAGTCCTTTGCCATATTATGGCGAATAGCACTCTTTGCAATAGTTAATGTTTTTATTAATTTTATTCTGTCATTAACCGTTGCGTAAACTTCGTCAATAAGTTCAGGTGTTGCTACTTTTGGATCGTAAAATACATCTTCGGCTTTTTTCTTGATATATTCATAATCTCCTCTTTTTGGATAGCTGTCGCCCATGGCGCTTTCGTACAATCCAGAACTTCCAGTAATTACAAGTCCAGCCACTTTTTCAGGATACATTTTAGTATGGTATAAAGCAATATGGCCTCCTAATGAATTTCCAAGAAGTATAACTCGGTCTAATCCTTTGAATGTTATAAAATCCTTTACATATTTTGCAAAACTCTTGACATTTGTTTTTAAAATAC
>JAGNSI010000237.1 GCA_017988135.1 Pseudarcicella sp. | reverse complement strand
GATAAATTTTCTGTTGCTTATTTTGATTGTGCTTTAGTAGATTTTATAGCACGTTGGTCGAAGTTAAAACAAGCTATCCAACATCGCCCATTCAATGTAGGCTCAAGTTCGCATCAAATATTTTTAAGAAAAACCTTAAAAGAACTCGAAAGCTTAAGCCCTGAACTAGATTTGAGCGAAGAAATTGCACAAGTAAAAGCTATGATTTTGTAGACGTTTTAGAATATGAATTATATTTGAAAGCATTTATAAACTCTCAATAGTTTCTTTTGACAGTCCAGTCGCTTCGATAATTGTTTCAATTGGAACGTTTAGTTTTTTAAAAGATTTTGCAGTTTCTAATTTTCCTTCCAGCTTTCCTTTTATTATTCCTTCCATTATTCCTTCTTCAAATGCAGTATCTACCGTGTTTTTATAATCTCTGTAGATTTTTAGGTTCATTTCGTATTTTTCCAATTCTACTTGACCATATTTTGCAAGTTCTGCTTTTTCAAAAGCTTGGTTAAATACGTCATCACTGAAAATTGTAGGAATGCTTTGAAAGTCTTCTAGATGTTTGATAAAAAACAGCCATTTGTCTAAACGAGTTTGCAGTTCGCTTTCATTTTGTTTGAAATTAGGCATTTCAAGATAAATGTAAGTGAGTTTATTGTAAAATGTTTTTCCGTTTTGATTTTTGAGTTTTATGGTATGTACAACCTCCTTTTTTTCGATTTCGTTTTCGTAGTCGTCAAAAGTGAAATCCAAAATTCCGATACAATAAACAGCTTTTAGATTGTAGTTCCATTCACCTTTTTCGGCTTGTTCTCTTATTGGGAAGGTGGAGTAAAAGATAGTTCTTTCTTTGAAATGGTTCTGGCGAAACGTCGCACCGTTAGCTTTTTGTAGTTCAACTATAAATTTTTCACCTTTTTCATTTTCGCAATAAATATCATAAATAGCTTTTCTGTCGGCTTCAGTTTGCCCTAACTGCTCGGCGTTTTTGAAGTTTAGCTGTATGATTTTACCTTTTTGTGGTAAAAGTGCATTCAAAAAATCTATAAGTAATGGTTTACTAGCTTCTTCACCGAATATTTTTTGAATCCAATTCAGTAAACGGGTTTATGTATTTTGCTTTCATGGCGATTTAATCGATAAATTTCAAAATAAAATTACAAATATTTGGTGAGTTTTTTAAAGGATAAATATTTTTACATTATTTATTCGTGATGTATGTTAGTTTCAGGATAATGCGTAAAAACAAAACTTGTATCTTTGTGAAAATAAAGCTTCAACAATAACCGTAAGAATGGGAGAGTTAAAAATTAAAAAAGAAGATATCATAAGTGCCCTTAGTCATGTACAAGAGCCAGACTTGAAAAAAGATTTGGTGAGCTTGAATATGATAAAAGATATAGTTTTAGGTGTAGGCGAGGTGCGTTTTACGGTAGTATTGACCACGCCAGCCTGTCCACTTAAAGAACGTATACGCAAAGAATGTACCGAAGCCATACATCAATACGTAGATGCCAACCTGAATGTATTGATAGACATGACGGCTGACGTGACTTCGTCTAGGCTGGGGACGCCATTATTGCCCAATGTGAAAAATATCATAGCCATAGCTTCGGGTAAGGGTGGGGTAGGGAAGTCTACCGTTACTGCAAACTTGGCGATGGCTTTGAAATTGACAGGGGCCAAAGTAGGTATTATTGATGCCGATATCTCTGGCCCATCGATACCTGTAATGTTTGGCGTGGAAGATATGCAACCAATGGTAGAGCAAAATGCCGAAGGTAAAAATATGATTCAACCAATCAATCAGTATGGTATCAAAATGATATCTATGGGTTTTTTGGCACCAGCAGACAATCCTGTGCCTTGGCGAGGGCCTATGGCAACACAAGCGTTAAGGCAGTTTTTTAGTGATACACAATGGGGCGAGCTAGATTATTTGTTGATAGACCTTCCCCCAGGTACCTCAGATATACATTTGAGTTTAGTGCAGTTGGTGCCAGTTACGGGAGCTGTGATAGTAACCACTCCACAAAAGGTAGCTTTGGCAGATGCCAACAAAGGTTTGATGTTTTTTAGGCAATCGCAAATAAATGTACCCGTACTGGGCGTGGTAGAAAACATGGCTTATTTTACTCCTGAAGAATTGCCCGATAATAAATATTATATTTTTGGGAAAGACGGCGGTAAAAACTTAGCTATAAAATACCAAACCGAATTGCTAGGCGAAATACCTTTAGTGCAAAGTGTAAGAGAGGCGGGAGACGAAGGAATGCCTGCCGTTATGAAAACAGGCTTGATAGCAGATATTTTTAAAAATACAGCACAACTTTTAGCACAACAAGTAGCAATAAGAAATGCCAGTCAAGTGCCCACCGAAAAAGTAAACATAGCATAAATTGTTTTTCAATTGAACAAAAAAAAAGCCCAATCTTTGAATGAATAAGATTGGGCTTTTTTTTAGCATAAAAATATTTTTATATGTACTTTTGTTGTGGTACAAATACTAAATTTCAAACAATCAATCAAAAGCTTGGAAAATATATTAGAACATCCTTTGTTGGGAAAAATAGAGTCAGCACTCAATCAGATAAGACCTTATTTGGCATCTGATGGAGGAAATGTGCAAGTAGTAGCCATCTCAGAAGACAATGTTTTGGAGATTGAATTGCTAGGTGCTT
>JAGNSI010000236.1 GCA_017988135.1 Pseudarcicella sp. | reverse complement strand
AGGTAGCAGTTCGAACAGTCGTTTTTCAGAAATATTTTGTTTTATTTTTAATAATAAATCTACCATACATGTAGGTGAAAAAAGATTGTATCTAGACGTTCCAGAACCATCTACCCAAGCACTTTGGCTGAAATCTAAATTCAAATTCCCTTTGTGAATCAGGCTGTCTATTGCCTTTTCAGGATTTATTTCGCCCAATATTTTTTCAGAAATCATACATAATAATTGCTCTGCCACTAAATTGTCGCTGTATTGTAGCATACGCTTATAAAGGCTGTCTGTAAGTGTACTTCGAAAATATTGAATAGTAGTATTGGGTATAAAATTTATACGTTCTATGTTTTGGTGAGTGGTATCTGAAAGCAAAGCAAGGCTTAGGTAATCGGCTGTTTTGAAAGGTACATTTTGGTGGAAATTGTCGGGTACTGTACTTGCAGGAAAACTAAACATATTGTTGTCTAAATCTCTGTGTACCGTAAATTCATTTTCTGAAGACCAATTGTAAGTGCTTTTTTCGAAAAAATAAGGCGTAATTTTTAATGTATTATCATTTTTTTTACTAAAGTTTACACAGTTGCCATAGATTGGAAAATTTGACCTTTCTGCTCCAAAAGAATACAGGTAGTCGTCCCAAGCCCAACCTTTGCCCAGTGCAGTGAAGTTTTGAGGGGTAGTGTGTAAGAAAAGTTTT
Organism: Pseudarcicella sp.; assembly: GCA_017988135.1. Classification (GTDB taxonomy): domain Bacteria; phylum Bacteroidota; class Bacteroidia; order Cytophagales; family Spirosomataceae; genus JAGNSI01. The sequence goes on along the minus strand of JAGNSI010000236.1, from coordinate 1,990 downwards.
TCTTTACGTGAAGCCAAAAAGTCTGTAAGTCTGCTGTGATTGGGTAGTTTGGAATAAAGTGTGCTAGGGTCTGCCATTCCACAAAATATCAAAGAATCGTTGGTAATGGCGTATTTTATGGCAGTTACAGAGTCTGGAAGGTTTTTTAATCCAACATAAAATGTTAGCAATTTAGTATTAGAAGCAGGTAAAAAAAGTTTGTCAGACTGATGGTTTATGATAGTTTTTTGTTGTGTTTCGCTCCATATTTTCATACCCAATTGGCTGTTTTTTATGGCAGACGATTGTTTGAATTGCTCTGTCAAACGTTTATTTGTTTGACAACTCAAAACAGTAATTGCGCATCCAATAAGGTATAAAAGTTTGTACTTTTGAATCATTTTTTTGTTGTTATGGTATTGTGCTGACAATTTATACTTTAAATTAAAATTATCCATAAATACTGTTGATTTGTTTGTCGAATCTGTGAAACATTATCATCATAAATATAGTAATCCTTCCAATCCTCCTGCTTGGATGATGTTGGAATTTTAGATTCAAGCAATTAATACAAAAGCAAAACTTTCGTATATTGGGGGTGGGGAACAGTATACGACCAAAAAAAATTAAATAAAATGAAATATTTTTTTTTATTAATTATACTATCAATTTTTTTACCTGCAATCGGACAAAAGAAGTTTAAAATAAAAGTGGAAAAAACTTCTAATTGGAGGTCGATTTATTATATAGTTGACGAAAAGGGAGAAACTATAAAAAAACTTGATAGTGCTAAATATTCATTCTTAATCAACTGAGATAAATACCAATCTTTTGCTGTTTTTCATATAAAAGGCGAAAGTGGTTGGTGTGCAATTGACATTAACGAACAAATTTTATTTGAAGTTTATAATTCTAGTTTTGGAGAGTTTTCTCCCGATGAACTTATTGAAAATAAAATACGAATTGTTGATGAAAATAATAAAATTGGATTTGCTGACAGTAATGGAAAAATAATAATAAAACCTCAATTTGAAATTGTAACTAGTTTTCATAAAGGGAAGGCAATTATTGGAGTAAGTTGCGATACAATTCCTTGGGACGAACACGCTAAAGAAGAAGATTGCGAACATTATTCGATTGTATGTAAAAAACACTGATATATAAACCAAAAAGGAGAAGTTTTACAAATTGGAAATTATAGTTTTGAAGAAATACAGAAGATAAAATGGAAAGCACCAAAACTATAAGTACTACCGTTTCCGAGGTCTGTAGCACACAGAACACCTTTTTCTTTGTCTGTGTAACCCTTTTTTTTCGTAGTCGTTTTTGTCTAGGAGATGAGATTTGAAAAATATAAAGATGAATGATTTGGCTAAAGCCAATATGTGGATGTAATTTATTTATCCTCCATATAAATATGGAGGCAATTCAAAGATCAATGATAAACCCAAATTGTATAGGAATGGGTTTTAACCCATTCTAAATAAAAATGAATCAAAAATAGGCTTTAGCCTAAAGAGAATAGTCCATTTGCCTTTTTCGTGTTTTCTTGCACATAGAACACCTTTTTCTTTGTCTGCTTAATCCTTTTCCGTGGTCGTTTTTGTCTACGGAATGAGATTTGAAAAATATAAAGATGTATGATTTGGCTAAAGCCAATATGTGTATGTAATTTATTTATCCTCCAGATAAATCTGGAGGCAATTCAAATGAAAATAAATTCAAAATCAATGATAAATTCAAATTGTATAGGAATGGGTTTTAACCCATTCTAAATAAAAATGAATCAAAAATAGGCTTTAGCCTAAAGAGAATAGCCCATATGCCTTTTCCGTGTTTTCTTGCACATAGAACACCTTTTTCTTTGTCTGCTTAATCCTTTTCCGTAGTCGTTTTTGTCTAGGAGATGAGATTTGAAAAATATAAAGATGAATGATTTGGCTAAAGCCAATATGTGGATGTAATTTATTTATCCTCCATATAAATATGGAGGCAATTCAAAGATCAATGA
>JAGNSI010000235.1 GCA_017988135.1 Pseudarcicella sp. | reverse complement strand
TCAAATAGTTTATTTTTATATTTTGATGATTTTTATTACCAAATCTTCTGAGGTTTTGGGTTTGAAAGTATTGACAGACATGGTACAATCTATGGCAGCACTTATACCCAAACTGATAGTAGCTGGTATTATGCTTTTGATAGGTATTTATGTAGCAGATGCCCTGAAAGAAATTATCATTAAAGTTTGTAAATCATTAAATATTGCATCAGGAAGATTGATTGGGAATATTGTATTTGGTTTTTTCCTAATTATTTCATTAATTGCATCCCTAAAACAGGCTCAAATAGAAACCAGCTTGTTAGAATCAAGTTTTAATATCATAATAGCAGGTGTAATTTTTGCATTTGCTTTTGGTTACGGTATATCTTCAAAAGATGTATTGTCAAATATTTTATCTTCGTTTTATAGCAAAGATAAATATAAAGAAGGTCAAACTATTGCCATAAATGGCACTAAAGGTATCATAGTTGCTATAGATACTACCACTATCACACTCCTAACACCCGAAAACAAAGTTGTATTTCCGTTTGGCGTTTTACAAACAGAAAAAGTTGAATTCTTTGATTAAGCACACACAAGCTTTAAAAATTAGTGTTTAAAATAACACCAAACACAAAATAAGGGTAATTTAAAAAACAAAAAATACCGCATAGGTTTGCCAAAATGTTAAATAATTTTGATAATATTTGGGTGATTTTTTATTCAAAACAGAAGTAAATATAATAAATCAATACAATACTATTTTTGAACTAAGAGATTCATTGAAAATTTTAGTAAAGAAATATTGTGTTTTCACTTTTTTTAAAACAAAATAATAAACGTATGAAAATTAAAATTTTTACACTATCCGTTTTGTGTGCTATAAGTTTAGCGACACAAGCACAAACCAAAGAAGCTGTCAGTGCAAATGCTGATCCAAGCTGGAAAAAAAGCTATTCTTATGGAGCTAATTTCTCTGCAGCAAAGTTTAGTAACTGGCAAGCTGGTGGTCAAAACGCAATTGGGAGTAATATTTTTGGTAATTATAAGATAGAAAAAACAAAAGGTAAAGGCACTTGGACGCATGAAGCACAAGGACAAATAGGGTTTTTGGGTACAGAAAATGATAAAAAGGAATTTAAAGTAAAGAAAACTATAGATCGGTTATTTTTAGATTCTAAATACTCAAGGAAAATATCTGACAAATGGTCATGGTTTGGTAATCTAAATTTTCAATCACAGTTTTATGAAATTGAAAATTATGATAAATCTGAGGCAAAAGGCATACAATCTTTAAGCTCAAGTATTTTTTCTCCAGCTTATATTACTGAGGCTTTAGGTGTGGAGTGGAAGCCAGTATCGTATTTTAATATGTCTATTTCTCCAGGAGCTTTTAGGCAAACTATAGTTTTGAATAATAATGTACGAAAGATTTACAAGGCCAAATCGACTGGATTAGATAGTACTGAGGCAAAAACTTTTGGTGTTGAAAAAGGTAAATCGGTGTATAACGAAATTGCTTTATTGCAAGTTGTGTCTAGTTTTGATAAAGACATTGTTAAAAATGTTAATCTTAAACTTCGCCACACATTATTTGCAAATTATAAAAGATTGGCACACATAGATAATAGATTAGACGCTAAAATTACTGCTAAAGTTAATGATTATATTAGTACCAATTTGGATTTTAATTTTCTTTATGATGATGATCAAAGTCTTGAAATACAAACTGCGTTTAACTTTGGTATAGGCTTGTTGATTAAAAAGTAATTTTCAAAGTAATTTTTATAACAATTTAAAATTTAAATATTATGCTTAAAGAATTTAAAGATTTTATAATGAAAGGCAATGTTGTAGATCTTGCCATAGGGGTTATCATAGGTGCTGCATTTTCTGGTATCGTAAATTCATTGGTTGGTGATATTATCACGCCATTGCTTTTGAATCCAACTTTAGAAGCCGCAGGTGTAAAAGATATTGCAGAATGGAAGCCAGGTGGGGTACTTTTAGGTAAATTTTTATCTTCTGTTATTTCGTTTTTGGTAATATCTTTTATTTTGTTCATTGTAGTAAAGAGCATGAAGAAAAAAGAAGAAGCACCTGCTGGACCAACTGCTAGCGAAGTATTATTGGGCGAAATTAGAGATTTATTGAAAAGATAATTCTTAGTGATTTTGTTTTAAAAATGGCTGTCAATGATATTGATAGCCATTTTTTTGATTTTTAAGGAAAGAATGAAACCCTAATGCACCTGTTTCTGTAGTTAATTGTGTTATTTTGCAGAGGCATTTAAATATTTAAAACATTTTGATTCGATGAGTAAGATAGTAATTCTGGGAGGAGGAGAAAGTGGCGTTGGTTCTGCACTTTTGGCAAAAGCAAAAGGCTTTGAGGTTTTTTTGTCTGATATGAGTCTGATTGCGGATAAGTACAAGCAAATTTTAATAAAAAATACGATAGACTTTGAAGAAGGAACTCACAGTGAAGCTTTTGTTTTGGCTGCAGATGAAGTGATAAAAAGCCCAGGTATTTCCGATAAAGTAGAAATTGTACAAAAAATAAAATCGTTAAAAATGCCTGTTTTGTCGGAAATAGAGTTTGCATCTAGGTATACAAAAGCAAAAATTATAGCCATAACTGGTAGTAATGGCAAAACCACTACAACATTACTCACCTATCATTTGTTGAAAAATGCAGGTTTG
>JAGNSI010000014.1 GCA_017988135.1 Pseudarcicella sp. | reverse complement strand
CCTATCGACCAATGGACCTATTTTATCAAAAATGCTGAAAACCTACACGTAATACCCGAAAGCGTAGCAGATGAAGGACTTCAAGAAGCCTACAAAGAAGCCGACCAACAAAGCTGGAGCAAGCTAGAATTAGAAGATTACGAAAGAGCCTCCATCAAAGAGCGAGACGAAATAGGCAGAGTAGAGTTTGCAGAAAAAAAAGCAATGCAAAAGGGTAAAATAGAAGGTGAAAAAGAAAAGGCCATTAATATTGCTAAAGGTATGAAAGCAAAAGGATTCGATTTAGAAACAATCGTAGAATTAACTGGTTTGTCCTATGAAGATATAGCGAAAATTTAGGATTTATGTCAATTACTTACAATTGCTAAATTTTCCTTTTTATATTTGCAAAACTTTTTGTTTTCAAAAATATGATTGATTCTAATTTACCTTTTTGCTAAAGGTAAATAATCATGTATTAAAATAGTACAAACAAAAAATTAAAGAATCAAGTCATACTAAAGGCAATAAGAATAAATCACTAACTGATTTGAATTTGAAAAAAACAATCAAAAATCAACGATAAGAGCCCAAATTGATCTTGTATTTGGTAACATAAATACAATGAAACTAAAATGAATTTTTAAAGAATGAATTGAGGTATGCATTGAGATGATGAATTTGATATAAGCTATGTTTACAAAGATTCAAGTTTGGCTGTTTGGTGGGATAAATCTTTAAAATTATTAATTAAAAAAAATATAAATAAAAAGTTGTTTTTTTATTTAACTTATTTGTTAATTCATTAATTATGAATGTTCCTTTTATAGATTTAAAAAGATACGAAAATGGTTTCCTTGATAAATGGAATCCAAAAGTTATAGAAATGTCTAAAAATGCTCAGTTTATTGGCGGAGCAGAAGTAAGTAATTTAGAAAATGGCTTAAAAACTTGGACAGAAACAGAACATGCTGTTTCTTGTGCTAACGGAACAGATGCTTTGCAATTAGCACTACGTGCTGTAGGGGTTGAAAATGGAGATCATGTACTTATACCTGACTCAACTTTTTGGGCAACGTTTGAGGCAGTTGTAAATGTCGGTGCAATACCATCTGTGGTTGATGTAGATTTGAAAGATGGAGGAGTCGATATAAATGCTTTTGAAGAAGGAATAAAAGTATTGAAACCCAAAGCTGCAATAATTGCACATTTATATGGCTGGGGAACAGCTAAATTAGTTCAAATACGGACACTTTGTGCCGAGAATGGAGTAAAACTTATTGAAGATGGGGCACAATGCTTTGGAGTTAGGTACAATGGTAAATCTATTTACAAAGGAGCATTAATTTCCACAACGTCATTCTATCCAGCAAAAGTTTTGGGTGCCGCTGGTGACGGTGGTGCAGTATTTACTAATGATGCCGAATTGGCTCGTAAAGTAAGAATGTACTCCAATCACGGACGAAAAGATCACTATTCTTATGAAGACGTAGGATGGAACTCCAGAATGGATAGTTTCCAAGCGGCATTTGTAAATATTAGCATGGAATACTTAAAGGAAAGAATAAAATCAAGAGTTGATTCTTCAAAATTGTATAATAAAATATTATCCGAAAATGGTATCAGCCAGATTTTACCGCCAAATGGATATGAGGAAAATGGCTACTGCAATGTTTGCTTGGTAGATGCTTCTATAAAAGCAAAACTTCAGCAGAAATTTGTAGAAAATAGTATAGGTTTCGGAAACGTATATCCGAGTGCAATGAGCGAACAACTTTGTTCTTCAAAGTATATGAATAAGCGTTTTGGAGGCAATAATTCTATCGTATTAGGACAAACAGTATTTAATTTACCGCTATTTCCTTATATGACCAGTGAAGAATTGAATAGAGTATCCGAAGTTTTTTTAAAATCTATAAAAGAATTAGCATAATGGAAAAAAACTATTATGTTCATCCAACTGCCACAGTTGACGAACGTGCAAAAATTGGAAATAAAACATCCATATGGGTAAATTGTCAAATCAGAGAAAATGTTGAAATTGGCAGTAATTGTATCATTTCAAAAGACGTATACATTGATGCAGGAGTAAAAGTTGGAGATTTTTGTAAAATACAAAACAGTGTATCAGTATATAATGGCGTTACAATTGGCAACAAAGTATTCGTTGGTCCAAATGCCTGTTTTACAAATGACAAAGTACCCAGAGCTTTTAATGCCGATTGGAAAATTACTGAAACAAAAATTGAAGACGGTACAAGCATTGGAGCAAATGCAACCATAGTTTGTGGTATAACATTGGGGGAGTATTGTATGGTTGCAGCGGGTTCTGTTGTAACTAAAGACGTTCCTCCGTTCACATTGGTTATGGGAAATCCTGCCAAACCATATGCGAAAATTAATGAAATGGGTGAAATTATCGAAAAAATATGAATAAACAAATCAAAATAGGACTTATTGGTGTTGGGAATATGGGTAAAAACCATCTTCGAGTACTAAGTATATTAAAAGACGTTGAGATCGCTTTTGTTTTTGACCCAGACGAACAAAAAAGAAATCAATTAAGAGAGCAATATGATGTCAATTTTGTCGATTCCTTCGAAAATTTACTTAGTGAAATAGACGGTGTAATCATCTCTGCTCCAACTGTATTTCACTATAATTATATAGAATTATTAGCAGGTAAGGTTAAAAATATATTCATTGAAAAGCCAATGACTGCTACTATTGAGGAAGCTATTAAAGTACAAGCGCTTCAAGATAAATACGGCTTTAATATTATGGTAGGCTTTATTGAACGCTTCAATCCTGCTGTGATGGAACTTAAAAAGCTAATAAGTACAGATCAAGTTATAAATATTGATATAACCAGAACAAACAAATTAAGTTCAAGAATCACAGATGTAGATGTTGTTTCTGATTTAATGATTCATGATATTGATTTAGCATTATATCTTAACGGAGAAATAAAGTCTATCTATGCACAAGGCTATGTAGATGGAAAGATGATTGGATTTGCAAATACAACATTAGTCCACCAAAATGGAGCAATATCTCGTCTTCAAGCCAGCAGAGTGACTGATAAAAAAGACAGAAGCATAAAAGTGACTTGTAAAGACATGTATATTGACTGTGACCTACTTCGTAAAGAAATCATAATTAATAAGCAGGCACAAACCTTTGAGAATAGTGATAAATCATATACTATTCAATCTATACAAGAGAATGTTTCTGTAAAACTAGAAGAAGCACTATTGCTAGAACATCAAGCCTTTGTTAGACTCTGCAGAAATCAAGCCGACGATTCTATGCCTGGTTTTAACGCTGGATTAAACAGTGTTAAAGTTTGTAGTGAAATCCAAAACCAAATATTAGGACATGCTAAATAGAGAAATTAAGAATAAGACTATTCTTGTTGTAGGTGGTGCTGGATTTATTGGCTCTCACTTGGTAGATAGACTCATTACAGATGGTGCGGCACAAGTTATTATTATTGATAACCTTTTCACAGGTACGGTTGAAAATTTAAAAGAAGCAATGGCTAGTGGCAAATGTGTCCTTTTTAAGGACGATGCCGAGTCAAAAAATCTTCTGAACTATATATTTAGCACTTTCAAGATCGATACAGTATTTAATTTGGCAACAAAAGCGTTGAATTATTCATTCACAAATCCATCAGATGCTTTTGCTACCAATGTTACAGTTGTTCTGAATTTATTAGAACATTTACGTAGTAAAAACTTCCATCATCTTTGCCATTACTCTACTTCCGAAGTATATGGCACTGCAGTATATGAACCAATGGATGAGGCACACCCCAAAAACCCTACTACAACCTATGCAGCTGGTAAAGCTGCAGCAGACTTAGCAGTAGAGTCCTATGTGCATATGTTTGATGTAGATGCTATCATAGTTCGCCCATTTAATAATTATGGACCTAGGCAAAACCATTTACCACCATTGGCAGGGATAATTCCCCTAACAGCTTCTAAGTTATTAAATGGTATTTCGCCAGAAATACACGGGTCTGGTAAACAATCTAGAGATTTTATTTACGTGAAAGATACTATTGATGCCACCTTGAACGTATTTAAAGTATTAGAAAAAGGAGAAACTGTAAACCTTTCTACTGGTAATCAAGTAACAATGGAGGATTTAATCAATCAAATTGTTAAACATTTTGATTTTAAGGGAGAAATACTCCGAAAACCAGAGCGAGGTGCAGATGTATTCTGCCATAATTGTAGCAATGAAAAAGTAAGTAAAATAGTTAATTACCAATTAACACCTTTTTCAGAAGGATTAGCTACAACACTCAATTGGTACAAAGAAAATCTTAAATAATAAGATGAGGTATATTATATTAGGAAGTACAAGTTTTGTTGGGAAATCTTTAATTCAAAACCTGAGGGATAGAAATGAGGAGGTTATTACCTTAAACAGTACGACCATAAATTTCTTAGATGAAGCGACATTTATTAATTATACTCCTTTAAACGGAGACTTAATAATAGATTGTATTGCAAGAATTGATGGTGTTAAAGACAAAATTTATCAGACCAATGTGTACGGATTACAAAATTTTTTGGACTACTTAAATTTAAACAATACTAATTATTCCTATATATATATATCAACAATTTCTACTCTTGATAGTACTATAATAATTAAGAATGATTATGTGAATTCTAAGTTTCAAGCTGAGCGAATAGTAGAGTCTCATGCAAGAAATTTTAAAATTGTCAGGCTCGTATTTCCATTTGGTTATGGAGAATCTCCTAATAGGTTGATATCTAAGTTAATTCAACGAATTAAGAATAATGAGGTTTTAAGTGTGGCAAACGTAATATTAAATCTAACACCCATATTATTTCTTTCGGATAATTTTCTTTCTATTATACAGTCATCAAAGACACATTTAAATATTAGTTCAGAAGTTGAATTGAGTCTAATTGACATTGTTGAATTTATCAAGTTAGAAGTAGATTCTACTTCTACAATAAATATCTCCAATGAGCATGAGACCTTAACAATAAAGTCTGACATAAATCTGAATTGCAAAGAAAGTGATATTTATGGTGCTATTTCAGAAATGTTGTGATTTTTTCAAGATAAAAATTACACTATGATTTTAATTCTGTCAACTTAAATCAGTACAAAATGAAAGTATTAATACTTCCTTTTAATCCAGGTTCTATGGGGTCTACAACAGTAGAAGCCCTAAATAATATAAATGGTATTACCGCTAAGGGTTTATTTGTAGGAAGACATAAATACCAACAAGAAGGTAAAAATTGTACGTTTGTAGATTTAGGACTCAAAAATCATATTGTTAATTCGGTATTAAATAGGATAATAGCCTTTTTTTACTTTTTGCGATTAGTTCTTTGGGCAGACAATGTATATTATATTTGGAATAGTTTTTTGCCTTTTGGAATAGACATTAAAATTGTTTCTTTGCTAAAAAAAAATGCACTTATTGAGTGGGTTGGCTCGGAAATAAGAAATCCTGAGATTGCCAAAAAATTATCTCCTTACATGGAGCAGGCATACAATAACGGTTATGAATACAAAGCACTTGAAAATGCCGATAAATCCTATCAACTTCAAAAGAAATTTAGTAATGCTGGGTTTTATCCAATAGTGGTACCAGAAATGAATCTGTATATTTTTAATGAACTATTCTCCAAATTATTTAGCATTAACTACAGAATAAATATTAAAAATTTCAAAGCCAATTACCCCAAAAATGATAAACCCATCATTGTTCATACTCCTACAGCTGCTATTACAAAAGGGTCCAACATTATCCTTCCAATCATCGAGGAATTAAAGCAAAATTATGACTTTGATTTTATACTGTTAAATGGTCTCCCAAGAGAAGAAGTGCATCGGATTGTTCAAGATTGTGATATTTTCTTAGATCAAATCATGTTAGGGTCTCATGGGGTGGCTACTTGTGAAGCGATGGCAATGGGTAAACCTACAGTTTGCTATATTATGCCAGCGGTGTTTGAGGCTGGTTTGCCAAAGGAGTCTCCAATAGTAAATGCAAATCCTGATACATTAAAAGCCACACTTATAGAACTCATTACCAATGCATCTTTAAGAAAAGAAATAGGTGTTAAAAGTAGGCAATACATCGAAAAATACCACGATGCTGATAAAATAGCTGTGGATGTTTATAATGTATTTAAAGAAATAGCCCTCCTGAAAAAATAATGATAAATAAATTGAAGAGTTTAGCATCTGATAGTGTTATTTATGGCATATCAGGTGTTTTGGGGCGTTCACTAATTATATTTCTTACACCACTTTATACCAAAGTATTTTTGCCTTCAGAGTATGGGAAGGTAAGTTTGGTTTTGATGGTATTTGTGTTAGCTACTTTATTTAGCGTATGTGCTTTAGACAATGCGGCATCAAGGTGGTTCTTCGATACCACAGAAGAAACCGATCGAAAAAAAACCTTAGCTTCATGGTATTGGTTTCAAACTTTTTGGGGAATTGTTATTGCATTAGTTTTGTATTTGTCTTTGCCTTTGATGGCAGAATATATTCTCAAAATTCCCTATCACGAAATTAAGGAATTATGGTTGTTGGCTTGTCTCAATTTAGCATTGGGTGTAGGCTCAAATCTATTACTAAATTTCTACAAAATGAACCGCAGGCCCAAAAGTTCGGTAGTGTTTACGATTTTGCAGTCTTTTACTACGCTTGGTTTAACCTATTATTTTGTCATCGTAAAGCAGTCTGGAATAATTGGGATTTTTTATGCTAGTTTATCTACTACCATTCTTTTTAATTTAGTTGCATTTTACGAACTCAGACATTGGGTTCATTTTGCTTATTTTGATAAAAAACGCCTTCAACAAATGTTGGTTTTTTCATTGCCATTGTTACCAGCGGCATTGTCTTACTGGGTGCTTAATAGTACTGACGCATTTTTTATAGAATATTTCAGGGGTAAATCTGAGGTAGGTTTGTTTACTGTTGGTAGTACTTTGGCATCGGGAATGATGTTATTGACCAGTTCTTTTCAAGCAGCATGGGGACCTTTTGCTTTTTCTATTATAGATCAGCCTGATGCTAAAAAAGTATACGCACAAGTTTTTTTTATTTTCGGCATCTTAAGTGGTTTATTGATGCTTTTGTTTTTGCTTTTTTCTCCAGATATATTATTTGTTTTTGTAGAGCCTGCTTATTTTGATGCAGCTTGGGTAGCCTCTATTTTACCAATAAATTTGGTGTTGATAGCCTATACCTATATAGCAGTAATAGGCACAAGTGTTAAAAAAAGCACTGTAGATTATGCCAAAGCATCATTGATGGCTGGCGTGCTTACTTTGATTTTGAATGTCATTTTGATTCCTCGATTTGGGAAGGAAGGCTCGGCAATTGCCACTGTACTGGCCCAAATAGTAGTTCCTGTATTTGTTTTTTATAAAGCTCAAAAAGTGTATTACATACCTTATGATTTTAAAACTATTTTGTTTTTTAGTATCATAATGATTGCATTAGGGGTTGTATTTCGGTTGGTATTTCCAGAGGTGAGTTTGCTTAATTTTGGTATAAAAATAGCCTTTTTTATGTGCCTAACTCTTTTGGTAGCTTTGTGGATAAAACCCAAGTTTAGTAATTTAAAACAATAGTTTTTTAGTTTTACTTGTATAGAATTTTCGTTAATATTAGTAATTGTTTGGGAAAATAGATTCCTTATTTAAGTCGAATCTAAGATCTATATGAGAATAAAATGATAACATTCAAAGTATAAAAAAAGTAGTAAACTATAAGCTTACTACTTTTTTTAAGTACTTATTGATATGTCAATTAATCCTTAACAAATATGTTATGAATAGGTATTCCTATACATTAATATTTTTCAGCATTATAAGCTATAGTAGCAATCAGACCTACTGCAACTCCAATTAAAGTATTTTTCCACACTTTTCTTTTTTTGATTTCAAATGCTTTTTCCCTGTAAGCTTGTTCGTAAGTAGGGTTAGTTCTGAAAAGGTCGTAATTAGGAATGTTTAAATTATGGGTTTTTGGTGGGGTAAGAGCACAGGGAAGTCCAACTATTATTCCTCCAATTCCATAGTTAGTAAAAATTCCAGACAATAAAGACCAAGTGCCTGGTCCACTTTTAGTGTAAAAATTTGTTGCATCCGCCATACCTTTGATTTTCATATCTTCAAAATCTGTTGCATTGTTTTCTTGATTTGGCTTGCTTTGTGCTTGGAATTTTTCTACACTACCATTTTCGTAAGTTAGCGATAGTATTTTCTCTGATGAAATAGTGTAAATTGGACCACTTAAATTATCAAATTTGCTATACTCAATTTGATTTTCGGATATTTTTTTAACTTTAACTTTTGCGATACTTCCATCTTGGAAAACAATAATATCTTGCGAGAAAGCATGAATTTGAGTGATTAATAAAGTTAAGATAGTTAAAAATGTTAATTTTAATTTCATTTGATTTTTTTTTTTTAAATGATAAGATATAAAGCAAAAAAAAAGTGCAATTTCTTGCACTTTTTTGTAGAGAGGGAGGGATTCGAACCCCCGGACCTTTAACAGTCAACGGTTTTCAAGACCGCCGCAATCGACCACTCTGCCACCTCTCTTTGTTTGTGATACAAAATTAGTACGCTCATTTGATAAAAACAAGCCATTTTGAAAATAAAATCAAAAAAAAATATTTTTTTTAAAATGAAAATTCATATACTTTCGTTAAGTGACTGATTACGATTGTTTTGCTGTTTATTGAGAAAAATATTTTTTTTCAATAATAAAACAAATTGGGTCTCGATTTTGTAATTTGTGTTTTTATTTGATTGTGCAGATAGTGTAAATTGTAAATATTTTGAAATCTATAATATTAAAAATTCTTTTTTTTGTTTTCATAGTTCACTTGTTGGGGTGTTGGGCTTCTAAATGTCCTGAAAAAACTTGTCATGTCAGAAAAGAACACCGCCACGAAGGAGCTAATTATCGATCTAATGCTCCTTTGTCATGGGTGACTACCAAAAAGAACTGGCCGTGGAAAAAAAATGCTAAAAAAGATAAAGCCAAGAAAGAAAAAGGTGGCAAAAAACAAAAGTTTAAATACTTGTTGCCTGGCGAAGTGGTAAACGACCCTAAGCCAAATGATAAAGTAGAAAAATCGAAATAAAAACTATTGGGAGCATCCTTTGGCTATAAAGTAAGGAAGTACAATGTACAGGCTAATACCTTTTATCAAGAAAAAGAAAAAGCCTGCCCAGCCCATTTTTTTAAACCATGAAATCCATTTTTCTTTATTCATTTATTTTCCTTTAAAAAGTGGTGTTCTTTTTTCTAAAAATGCAGTAGCACCTTCCATAAAATCATGGGTACGGCTTGCTTTTTCTTGGCAGTCTGTTTCTAGAGCCAACATACTTGCAAGATCTGAATGGCTCGACTGATTGAGCATATGTTTGATCAAGCCTATTGCTAGGGTTGGTCCAGCTGCATATTTTGAAGCCAATGATAAAACTTCTTTTTCTAAGTCGTCTTTAGCGACTACTTGTGTGGCTAATCCTAACTCCAGACACTCTTTGGCGGTTATTTTACGACCAGTGCTGGCAAGTTCAAAAGCCCTGAAAGACCCAACAGCCCTTGGTAAAAAGAAACTAGAGCCAGCGTCTATTACCAATCCAATTCCTACAAACATTTCGGAGATTATAGCTTTTTCGGAAGCTATAATGATATCGCAAGCTAGTACCAATGAACAACCGGCACCTGCAGCAACACCATTGAGCTGGCATATGATGGGTTTGGGTATTTCTCGCATCAACATAATAAGCGGATTGTAAAGACTGGTTAATCTTTCTCTGACATTTAATGTGCCATCGCCAAATTCAGTGAGGTCGGCACCAGAGCAAAACGCCTTGTCGCCAGTGGCTGCCAAAATAATTACCCTAACTTCTGAATTGTTTTTTGCCGAATTGAATGCATCGAAAAGCTCCGAAAGTAAAGCTTTGTTGAGTGCATGAAATACCTGAGGGCGATTTAAAGTTATAGTAGCTATTCCATTAGAAATGGTGTAAAAAATTTCTTGATACATGATGATTGCTTTAAATTGTTTTAAACCTGAAAGTACTTAAAAAAATTAGTTTTACTATTCATTTTAATACAAATATTATTATTGTAATTTTACCTATAAATAAAGCTAATTTAAAATTAAAAAGGTATAATAAACTTTTATACATACATTTCAATTCCAAACACAATTTTTAATATATGTTTGTCACAGAGCCCATCGTAACTTTAAGGAATGTTCATATTTATCAAGGTAATAATTTATTGCTTTCGGATGTCAATTTTACGATAAATAAAGGTGAGTTTGTTTTTTTAATAGGTAAAACAGGTAGTGGGAAAAGTTCACTTCTAAAAACACTCTATGCCGACCTTTGGTTGCAAAAAGGACAAGCCAATGTGGCAGGTTTTCCTATCCATGATATCAAAGCGAAAGACATTCCTTTTTTGAGAAGAAAGATAGGAGTGGTGTTCCAAGATTTTCAACTTTTTATGGATAGAAATGTGGAGGATAATTTATATTGGGTTTTGGAAGCCATAGGTTGGACAGAACGTGCCAAAATAAAAAGCCGCATTGCAGAAGTACTCATGAAAGTGGGTTTGTCGGCAGCTATCGACAAAATGCCACACCAGCTCTCAGGTGGTGAGCAACAGCGTGTTGTGATAGCTAGAGCTTTGCTAAATGAACCTAGGATATTATTTGCTGATGAACCTACTGGTAATTTAGACCCCGAAGTATCGGCCCAAATACTCAAAACTTTTCAGGAAATCAACCGTGCAGGAACAGCCATCTTGATGGCAACGCATGATTTTGAAATGATAAGAAAATTTCCGACTAGAACTTTGAAGTGTGAAGAAGGTAAGGTGATAAATTTGGAAGTAGTTTGATAAATCGGTTGATTGTCAATTGGTTTAAAATAAAAGAATAAATTTGCATTTAATATAAATATACATTGGCACGTACCGCAAAAAATCCTGACGCAGAAAAACCAGCGAAGAAAAATACAGAAACACCTTTGTCGAAACAGTTTAATCAAATTAAAGCACGCTATCCTGGTGCTTTGCTTTTGTTTAGGGTGGGAGATTTTTATGAGACATTCGGCGATGATGCTGTACGTACATCCAAAATTACAGGTATTACGCTTACTCGAAGAAATAATGGTAATGCTGATGATCATTTAGCTGGATTTCCGCATCATTCTTTAGAAAACTATTTGCCCAAACTGGTAAGAGCAGGCGAAAGAGTAGCCATCTGCGATCAGTTAGAAGATCCTGCTACTGCAAAAGGTATAGTGAAAAGAGGCGTTACGGAATTGGTAACACCAGGTGTTTCATATAACGACAATGTATTAGATTTTAAGAAAAATAACTATTTGGCTGCGGTGCAGTTTTCACCTCTCAATACAGACTTAATAGGTATATCTTTTTTGGATGTATCTACAGGAGAGTTTCTGTGTACGCAGGGAAAGGTAGCCTATATTGATAAGCTTTTACAGAGTTTTGCACCTTCAGAAATTTTGATTTGTAAAAAAAATCGAAAAGACTTTTTTCAAGAGTTTGGCGAAAAGTTCAATACCTTTAGTATAGAAGATTGGGCATTTACTTATGATTTCACCTATCCTTTACTGACCAGTCATTTCAAAACTAACTCACTCAAAGGCTTTGGTGTAGAAAGCTTGGGAGAAGGTATTATAGCTGCAGGTGTAGTGTTACATTATTTGGCAGAAACAGAGCATAGAAATATCAGTCATATCAATAGTATAAATAGGCTTGAAGAGGATAAATATGTGTGGTTGGATCGTTTTACTATCAGAAACTTGGAGCTGGTAAGTCCGCAACAAGAAGGTAGTGTGCCCTTGATAGATATTTTAGACCATACTATTACGCCCATGGGTGCACGATTGCTCCGCAAATGGATGGTATTGCCTTTGAAAGAAAAAAACAAAATAGAAGATAGGCTGAGTTATGTGAAGCTTTTTTATGAAAAAGAAAAGCTCAGAGAAGGTTTGGCGAGTTATCTCAAACCCATTGGAGACCTAGAGCGATTGATATCCAAAGTTGCGGTAAGGCGAATAAATCCAAGAGAAATGAACCAACTCAAAAGAGCTATTTCTCAGATAAAACCCATCATAGAGCTGTTTAGTAAACCCAATAAATATGTAGATTTATTGAATCCTTGTGAAGTGCTTTTGTCAAAAATAGAAAATACTTTACGAGAAGAGCTGCCCATTGTTGCCAATCAAGGAAATATGATTCGTTCTGGCGTGGATGCCGATTTGGACGTATTGCATCAAATTGCTTTTACTGGAAAAGATTTTTTGTTACAACTTCAAAATAAAGAGATAGAGCGTACGGGTATCAGTTCGCTCAAGATATCTTTCAATAAAGTTTTTGGCTATTATTTGGAAGTAACCAATTCGCACAAAGAACGTGTACCCAATGACTGGATTCGAAAGCAAACGTTGGTAAATGCAGAACGCTATATCACCGAAGACTTGAAGAAATATGAAGAAACCATTCTTACGGCAGAAGATAAAATAAATGCCATAGAGTTTAGGATTTTCAATCAATTAATAGATGAAACCAGTGAATATGTTCAACAAATTCAACAAAATGCACGTATTATAGCAGAGCTAGATGCCTTGTTGAGTTTTGGAAAAGTAGCCTTAAAAAACAATTATGTTTTGCCTAAAATAAAAGAAGGCAATGTGTTGAAAATAGTAGATGGCAGACATCCAGTTATTGAGCAACAATTGCCTTTGGGCGAAAGCTATGTGCCCAACGATTTGGATATGGATGATGTTGAACAGCAGATTATTGTCATCACTGGTCCGAATATGGCAGGTAAATCTGCCTTGTTGCGTCAAACAGCCTTGATAGTTTTGATGGCTCAAATCGGGTCTTATGTGCCAGCTAGTGCCGCAAGTATAGGAATAGTAGATAAGATATTTACTAGAGTAGGAGCAAGTGATAATCTCTCGAAAGGAGAGTCTACTTTTATGGTAGAAATGACTGAAACAGCATCTATATTAAATAATTTGAGTGCTAAAAGCTTGATTTTAATGGACGAAATTGGCAGAGGCACTAGTACTTACGACGGTGTTTCTATTGCTTGGTCTATCGCTGAGTTTTTGCATAATCACCCACAATTTCGCCCCAAAACTTTATTTGCGACCCATTATCATGAACTGAATGAGTTGGCAAAGGATTTTAATAGAATACAGAATTTTAATGTTTCGGTAAAAGAAGTAGATAATAAAATTATTTTTCTTAGAAAACTTACAAAAGGAGGTTCGGAGCATAGTTTCGGTATTCATGTTGCTAAGCTAGCGGGTATGCCACACAGCATAGTGATGCGTTCGAATGAGATTTTACACGAGCTAGAAAAAAATAAATCTAAAGAAAAACAAAGGCAAACTATTGCCGATATGCCAAAACAAAATTATCAGTTATCAATGTTTGATGCGGCTATTGACCCCGCAATAGTGAAAATGTCTGATAAATTGAAAAAAATAGACGTTAATACGCTTTCGCCAATAGAGGCATTATTGAAGTTGAACGAGTTGAAAAAAGATTTAGAAGGAGTTCGTTAAAGTATTTTTTTAATTGTGGCTTTGTTTTAGTCATTATTATGTTGTTTTTCTTCAATACAGTCCATTTTATCAATAAACTTGGTTTGGTAATGAGTGATGATATTTTCTAGTTGCCAGCCTTTGATGTCTGTTTTGTTTAGTGGTATTTCTTGAATCCTTCCATTGTTGGTAACCATTAGTTTTTCAATATATTGGTTTTGGCTTATTTCTGATTTTACATATATATTCATTGCCATAGACCAAGATAAGGCAGGTTGATTGCCAATCTGAATGCCATTTTCATTTAAAATCAATAAGGGTTTGCTTTTTTGCTCTTGCAGGTGTTTATAAATCAGCCACACCGAAAAAGCTACGAATCCAAGTCCAATGAGCCACATAGCTTGGCTAAGGAAGTTGATGCCATACAGTAAACTACCTAAACCAGCCAATAAATACCAAAGGTTTTGGCTTGCTTTGGTGTGAATAATGGTTTGCTCTGAGTTGTTTAGTTCGTTTTCAGTCCACATATTTTGTTTCTTTAAGGTTTTTGGAAGTAAGAACAAATAGCACAAAGCTCACACACATCAATCCTGCAAAAAACCAAAAATACAATGCACCACTCAACTGAGCAAAAAAACCTTTTTCGGTAATATTATGATTGATATACGAAACCAATAAGTTGCCTATTGAAACAGTAGCTAGAAACAAAGCAGTAATTGTAGATTTCATCGTTTTAGGTGCATTGGTGTAAGCGTATTCAAGTCCTGTTAGATAAACCAATATTTCGCCCCAAGCCAATATCAAATAAGCCAATATTTGCCACCACACACTAGGTTTTCCACCCTGATCTATGCTGGTTTGTATGCTCGCAATGATCACAAAAGACAAAGCAGTCAATAAAAAACCTGCTCCAATACGTTGTATTGGCGTATTTCTAAAACCTTTTTTAGCTAAATATGGATATACTATATAAGTAAATACTGGGATAAAACTGATCAAGAAAAGAGGGTTAAATACCTGAACTTGCTCTGGTAAAAGTACAAATCCAATGTGCGTGTTGAGGTCTAACTTTGCGGCTTGCAATACCCATTCTGCTAAATTTTGATCCCATAATGCCCAAAAAATAGGTATAAAAGCAAAAACTCCTAAAATATTATATACGGCTTTTACATCTTCTACTTTTTGAGGTTCAAAATTGTTTTTAGCAACATCTAGCCAATGTTGATTAGCAATTTTCTTTTTGAGATTAAATAAAGCGTAGACAGAAATAAATACAAAGTTGTTTTTGTTGATGCCCGAAGGAGGTACTTTTACATATTTTTTTCTACCCAAATAAAATGTTAATGTTGCCAATGCCATTAAAATTCCAGGTATTCCAAAAGCCCATTTAGCACCATATTTGTCGTAAATTATAGGTATTAAAATATTTGAAACTACAGAACCTAGGTTGATAGAAAAGTAAAACCAGCTATACACTTTGTCCATCAGGTGGCGGTTACTTTTGTTGAACTGATCTCCTACATTTGCTGTTACGTTAGACTTTATTCCGCCAGCTCCTATGGCTATTATGAGTAATCCAAACGAAAAAAGGTCTAAATTCTGTTCAAAAACTGAAAGCATCAAATGTCCAAAACAATACAAAATAGATACATACAAAATCACTTTGTATTTACCCCAAAACCAATCGGCAAGTAATGCACCCACTAAAGGCATAAAATATGCTATTGCCACAAAAAGATGTACTTTTTCGTTTGATTGTGCCTCTGCCATTTCCTGAAGCTGAGGGTTGTGACTTGGGTTGAAAAATTGTGCTACCAAAAAAGTAGACAATATAGACCTCATGCCATAATAACTAAACCTTTCGGCAGCTTCGTTGCCAATAATATAGGGTACTGCTTCGGGGTATTTATTGGATGTTTTTATGTAATCTTTGTTCATTCGAAAGAATATTTTGTTTAACAGTCAAATTACAAAATGTTTGGGCTAGTATTTCTATAATTTTAGATTTTTCTGAATGTTTTTTGTAATAAAATGTACAAAGTGGAATTCATTTTTTTATTCAATTTTGAAAAGATTTAGTTATTTCAAATCAATTTAGTCCAGTTGTTTTGTTGGTGTAAATACATAAAAAATATTAGTAAATGAGTGATGCGGTAAATATATATAATAATCTCCGCATTTTTTGCGGAGATTAGAGTGGTTATTCACCGCATCATAATTGTTTTTGTAAATACACCTTAGTTGGTGTGAATGTTTTATCTTCTTTTTGAAATAAACAAACATTTTTCTTTTTTTAAAGTTTTGATTTTACGTTTCATAAATCAAATACAATGACAGCAGATGATATAGACAGAATAGTAGAAATGGCATGGGAAGACCGAACGCCTTTTGAGGCTATTGCATTTCAGTTTGGTTACACCGAATCTATGGTGATAGATTTGATGCGTAACCAACTCAAAAAGAAAAGTTTTTTGCTATGGCGTAAAAGGGTAAATAGTGGTGTAAGTCAAAAACATTTGGTATTGCGAAATCTTGACATACAGCGTTTTAAATGCAATTTGCAAAGATCTATTTCTAGTAATAAAATCAGTAAAAGAAGATGAGCGTCAAATTAGATTTTGCTACAGATTGGCAAAGTATTTTGGCTTTTGTCGAGAATATAGAACCCTTAAAATATGCCAAAACCCGCAATTATATCCATGGCGATGTAAGTTATCTGTCACCATATATTTCAAGAGGCTTTATCAGCACACGCTATGTTTTGGAACGGGTATTGGCAAAAGGTTATGGGATTTCGGAGATAGAATCTTTTGTGAAAGAACTTTGCTGGCGAGATTATTTTCAACGATTGGCTCAGCACAAAAATCTAGATTTTGAAATAAAAAACCCTCAAATTGATGTTCAGAACAATGCTATTTCGACGGCTATAGTTTTGGCTCAAACAAGTATCGAAGGCATAGACCTTTCCATAAAAAACTTGTATCAAACAGGTTATATGCACAATCATGCCCGAATGTACACAGCTGCTCTGGCATGCAACATTGCACGCTCACACTGGAAAATGCCAGCAAAATGGATGTTTTACCATCTTTTGGATGCCGATTGGGCTAGTAATGCTTGTAGCTGGCAATGGGTGGCTGCAACCAATAGCTCTAAAAAATATTTTGCCAATCAAGAAAATATTAATCGCTACACCGAAACATTTCAAAGCAATACTTTTTTAGATTTTTCGTACGAAAAGTTACCTGAGCTGCCTGTACCTGATATTTTAAAAAATACAGAAATGCTTGACTTGAAGACGATTTTGCCCCCCAAAAGACATGTAACAATAGATGATAGTTTACCCGTATTTTTGTACGATTTTTACAATTTAGACCCCAATTGGCATGCTTCAGAAAGTGGGAATCGGGTTTTAATCTTAGAGCCTACTTTTTTTGAAAAATATCCTGTTTCTACTCGAACTATAGATTTTATTTTTAAATTGTCGGATAATATTCCTGATATGCAAGTGTTTGTAGGTAATTTTGATGATTTTATACAAGAGTATTCTATTGCAAATCTATACTTTAAAGAACATCCACATTTGACTCATTATAAGGGAATTCGGGAGTCTCGTGACTGGATAGCACCGTCAATCAATGGCTATTACCCTTCTTTTTTTGCCTATTGGAAAGTAGTAGAAAAATATTTACACCAAAATTATAAACATTAAATGAACATCAATCAGCAACAACTTTCTGAAATGCCCGACAGATATAGGGCAGTATTTTTAAATTCTTTGGCAGGTACCAAACAAGCTTTTTTGATAGGAACAACAAATCTTGAAAATCAATATAATTTGGCAATTTTTAATTCATTGATACATTTTGGTGCCAATCCTCCGCTGTGGGGTTTTGTATGTAGGCCCGAAACAGTAAAGCGTGATACATTGCAAAATATCATTGAAACAGGTTTTTATACCATCAATTATGTGAATACAAATTATGTAGAACAAGCACATCAAACATCGGCAAAATACCCAAAAAACATTTCAGAGTTTGAGGCATGCGGTTTTACTCCTGAGTTTCTAGAAGCTTATAATGTTCCTTTTGTGAAAGAGGCTGAGGTGAAAATTCTCATGAAGTTTCAAGAAAAAGTTGATATTTCTAATGGAACAGTGCTTGTGCTTGGTGCTATAGAACAAATATCTTTATCCGAAGACTTGCTTTCGGAAGATGGTTTTGTAGATTTTGAAAAAGCCCAAATATTATCTTGCGTAGGCTTAGATGCATACTATCAAACATCTATTATCAAAAGAATGCCATATGCCAGACCCACCACTTGATTCGGAAAATGTGACTAAACCTGCTGTGAATATAGTATGGCTAAAACGAGACCTTCGTTTTACAGACCATGAACCATTATTGCTTGCTCAAAAGCATGATTTACCACTACTGTTGTTTTATTTTTTTGAGCCTTCTGTAATGAATTACCCTGACAGTGACGTCCGTCATTGGCGATTTGTTTATGAATCTATCCAAGAAATGCAAGAACGATTGGAAGGTTTGCAAGCTCAAATTTATGTTTTTCATAACGAGGTATTGCCAGTGTTGGCAGAGGTAATGAATGTTTTTGATATCAAAAATATTTTTTCGCATCAAGAAATTGGTAATCGATTGACCTACGATAGAGACCTTTCAGTAGCAGATTTTTGTAGCTCTAAAAATATTATTTGGCATGAATTTCAACACAATGGTGTGGTTAGGAAATTGAAATCTCGTAAAAACTGGCAAGCACTTTGGCAACAAACTATGACGGCTAATCCTTGTATAGTAGAAGAAGAAAATTGGCTTTTTGCTACAATTCCAGATGCCTTTTACCAGCAATTCAAAGGAGAAACTTTGCCCAAAAATATTACAGAAAGAAATAAGAATTTTCAACCTGGTGGCGAAAGCTACGCATGGAAATACCTCAAAAGTTTTTTGGAGCAACGTTATCACAACTACAGCAAGCACATTTCTAAGCCAGCACTTAGTCGAACAGGTTGTAGCAGAATTTCGCCTTATTTGTCGTATGGCAATATCAGTATGCGTATGGTTTACCAATATACCATGCAACATTACGCCAAAGCACAACATAAAATGGCACTTCAAAATTTTATATCTCGATTGCACTGGCATTGTCATTTTATGCAAAAATTTGAAGATGAGTGTCGAATGGAATTTCAAAATGTAAACGCAGCGTTTGATATACTCAATAAACCCCGCAATTCAGACTATATTTTAGCTTGGCAAACTGGCAATACTGGCGTGCCCATAGTAGATGCTTGTATGCGTTGTTTGCACGAAACGGGTTATATCAATTTCCGGATGCGAGCATTGGTGGTGTCGTTTTTTGTGTTTAACCTTTGGCAAGATTGGCGGGAGCTACATTTTTTGGCGAAACTATTTTTAGACTATGAGCCAGGTATTCATTATCCACAACTACAAATGCAAGCGGGCGTTACTGGCGTAAATATTATCAGAATATATAATCCTATAAAAAACTCGATAGCACATGACCCCGAAGCTGTTTTTATTAAAAAATGGCTTCCCGAACTCCATTATATACCTGCCGGTCAAGTGCATGAACCATGGTTGTTGAGCGAAATGGAACAAAGTTTATTTAAAGTAAAAATAGGTAAAGATTATCCTTTTCCTATCGTTGATATTGAAGAAACCCGACGTAATGCCAGTAAAATAATTTGGGATTTCAGGAAAAAAGAAGAGACCCAACAAGAAGCTAAAAGAATTTTGAAAAAACACGTAAACAGACCCAAAATGAAATAAGAGCTTATTGTTTTGGTTTTAAATAATATTTTTTTTTCAATGAAAGAAAGTAAATATTTTGTTGTTGAGTTTATATAATCTGGCGTGCTATTAATTACAAATTAATATTTAAATTCGTATGATTTAATTCTTTAGATTTTACCTTAAAAAACCAAAATTGGCATGACGCATCAAGATTTACTTAGAAAAGTTGAATGGAAAGACCTGAAAAGTCTAACCTTTAAGGAAATGATGATCGAAAATAATTTGACCATTCCTTGGCTTTTGTCATCTCTGGCTCTTGCATATTTTGGGTATTATTTAATAGCTTTACCTTTTTCGGCATTTTACTTTTTGGCAGCATTGCGACAAGTCCATAATGGATTTCATAATTCGCTTGGAACTAATCGGTTTCTTACATGGCTGACTTTATATTTAAATAGCATTTCTTTGATGGCTTCTATTCATGCAGTAAAATTTAATCATATAAGGCATCACAAATTTTGTTTAACAGAAGATGATTATGAAGGAAAATCTGCGGGGATGACTTGGTATGGAGCTATACTTTATGGGCCTATTCATATGTTTTTGATTCATAAAGTTACTTTGCAACTGGGTAATAAAAACTATAAATTGAACGTTATTTTAGAGTTATTTTCTATTGCAGTATTTGCATTTATTGTATTGTATTTCAAGATTAATTTTTTGATTTATCATATGTCTATCATGATATTTGCAGAATTTATGATGGCATTTTTTGCTGTTTGGACAGTTCATCACGATACCCATGAAAGTCCTGAATTTGCAAGAACCCAAAGAGGTGACTGGAAAAATAAAATTACTTTTAGTATGTTTTACCATTTAGAGCATCACATGTTTCCAGCCGTTCCAACTATTAAGTTGCCAGAACTCGCCAGACGTATAGATTTGGCTTTACCCGAACTTGAAAAAAAACAAACTTTCTGATTTTTTTAACTTCAGAAAGTTGAAGGTTAAATAGTTTTTGAGTTTTTTTTAAAAATAGAATGCTATTGTATATTTGTCTTTGTAGTAGATCTATTAGAATTGTAAATCAACTTATTTTTAAACTTTTAATAACATATAAATATGGGCTTTAACATTGCTGGAATAGTAGTTAATAAAAACTATGAGAATGAAATTACTGAACTTGGACAAAAACTTGGATTTAATTTTTCTTTTGAAAAGGAAATTATTTATGAGGAAGCTTTAGGTAGCTGGAAAGATGAAGATGTTTGTGATATTTATTTTACTTCAAATGGTACTATTCTTTTTGCAACCATGGAAATGTGTGCAAACGAATTTTACATTGATAATCAAAATGTTTTTTCATTTTGCTATTCTGAATCATCAATGGCATTTGGTTTTAACTATACCGAAAATGCTCAATTTCAAAGAAGTATTGTAGAATATGGCGGTGATATTATGGATGAAACTGGAGAGCCTTTGCCAGAAGAAGCTACATCTTGTACTTCTGAGTTTATTTTTGACAAAATTTCACAAGTTTTAGGTAAAGACTTTTTAAACATTGATTTAGAATCAAGAGCATTTAGATATAGCATTTAATGCTTTTCGCTTTTAGAATATAAATTCACCATATTATAATATTCCATTTTAATTTATTAAAAAAACAAAATCTACAAGCCTTTGATTGTCAAGTCAAAGGCTTTTTTTGAAAATATTTCCCAATAAACTTTTTAATATAAAGCAAACGATATATATTTTTTTGTACTTAGTTGATTTTGATTTGTATTTTTTTTGGTACGAAAATTGCCTAAATTTTTCAAAATCATTAGTTCTAAATAGTTTCGTCTAGAAAGTATACACCAAATTTTAAAACCAAATATTTATCAATCAAAGTGTTAATTATCTTTTGGTTTTTTAAATATTATATCTACACAAAAAAATATGAAATTATTGTTTACAACAATGGCTTTGCTGTTTTTTGTAATTAAAGCATTTTCGCAGCAATTTTCAAACATTACATTTAATAAATTACCGCAAAACAATCAGCTTTATCCCCGTGATGAAAGTGGAATAGGGCAGGTAATTATCGAAGGGCTTGCACATCAAGACCATTTCAATAGAAGTTATATCTGTATAACAGCCAGCAGAGAAAACAAAGTGTTTCGCTATCAAAGAAAGCAATTGTATTATCATAACAAAGAGGCTTTGTTTACATTTCAATTTGCAATTCCTGCCGAATTAGCCAATTATCATTTCAAAATTTATGTTGGTAAAGGCAACGACTCCACGCTAGTTGTAGAAAGAAATAATATTGTAGCTGGCGATGTATATGTAGTAAGTGGGCAGTCAAACGCATGGGCTTGGTATTGGCATGAGGATGCTTACAGAGGAGCTTTTGCACGTACTTTTGGCGTTTATACAAACAATAACAATTATGATGACTATAATCCCGCAGACACCAGCTGGAGTATCAGCAATACCATTTGTCCGGTAGGTTATTGGCCTTCTATTTTGCAGAAAAATATTATTGAAAAATATCACATACCTGTATGTGTGATAAATGGTGCTTCGGGTGGATCGGGGATAGGCTACAATGCAGAGAGGAATGAAGCAAATCATGAAGCATTAAATACATCCTATGGGCGATTGCTTTATAGAATTAAAAAAGCAGGCGTTAAAGATAAAATAAAAGCTTTTATGTATCGTCAAGGCGAAGCAGAAGCGGGCCCCGACGAAGCAACACCGCTTACTTGGGCTCCATTGATGCATAAACTAATGAGAAATTGGCAAAATGAATTCCCTAATGTTCAAAAATGGTATATTTTTCAAAACAATTTACTTAACGATCACAACTATAATCAAGGTAAACTTCGAAATGATCAGCGTACATTAGGCGATTTTTTTCCAAAAATAGTTCCAGTTAGCACGGTAGGTACTTCTGGCTACGATGGCGTGCATTACAACGATTCAGGATATGGGCAAACAGGAAGTGAGATTTCTAAAATCATAGAAAAAGATTTTTATAATGCACCTTATTCTGGACAAGTATACAGTCCAAATGTACAAAAAGTGTTTTATTCGACCCCTGAGAAAAATGAAGTAACTATTTTGTTTGAACCTGAGCAAGAAATGTACGCAAGAGCAGATACCATTTTGTACAAAGCCAATGGAAGTAAGTTGGTTCACACTATGAAATCAAACTTTTTTCTGGATAAATCAAATAATTTAGTTACAAAAGCCACTGCGTCAGGAAACAAAGTGATACTTACCTTGAGCGAACCTTCAAATGCTACAAAACTCAATTATTTGCCATCAGTAAACAATCAAGCTCCCAATAGTAATACATTTGATGGGCCTTTTTTGAAAAATAAATATGGAATGAGGGCCTTATCTTTTCATGAAGTTGAGATAGAAAATTATTCCACAACCAACAAAAATGAGCCACTCATTTTACCCAATATTACATTCAATAAGTCGGCGAGTAGCCTTTCAACTTTGAATTTTAGTTGGGAAAGTATCGATGTAGCTACCGAATATATTGTAGAAAGAAAAAATATTATAGACAATGATTTTCAGGAAATAAAACGCCTTCAATCCAAAATTACTTATTTTGAAGAAAGTAATTTGCCCGAAAATCAAGCATTTACATATCGAATAAAATATAAAACCAAAACAGATGATTATTCTCAATATGCCCTAATTACCATTAAAACTCAGGACAGACTGGCACTACCCAATGTCAACGTTCAAGAAGCATACTTTGATGCTGTTGTGCTAAAATGGGAACAAGTTCCACATGCTACACACTATCTTTTGGAAAGAAAAAATGAAAAAGAAAGCTATGTTTTTTTAGAAAAATTAAATGCTACAACACTGATTTTTACAGAAAAAAAACTCCAATCTGGAAAACAATATAATTATCGTATAAAAGCGATAAGTGAAATTTCTGAATCATTTTACAAAGATATTGTTGCAATAACTCCTAATTTATTAGCAAAGCCAATAGTTAAAATAGAAGACTTTTCAGATGTTCAGTGTAAGTTGTCGTGGAAATCGTCAATCGAAAAAGACGTGCAAGGAATTATTTTAACCAAAGAAGATGCCTTTGGAAATGTTCAAACCTTTATGTTACCAGCTAGTCAGACGTCCTTTGAAGACCAACAATTAAAGGAAAATACTAGTTATTTTTACAAGATAAAATTTTACAGCAAACTATCCGAGTCTGAGTTTACAGAAATTCGAGTAATTACCAAAACAAAACTTTTGCCTTCCATTATGAGTGCAACGCTTGTTCAATATGGGATATTTCTGTCTTGGAATCGAGTTGCAAATGCACAGCGATATGTTTTGGAATTAAAAAATGAGCAAGGCATTTTTGAATATTATAAAACGCTTGATTCACTTACATTGAGTACATTGGTTTTGTCTTTGAAAACAAACTCAACCTACGAATTCAGAATAAATGCCGAAGCATTAGGCTTTGTGTCGTCAAACAAAACTACGTTTATTCAAAAAACACCAGCACCATTGCGAAAAGTAAGTCTGCAATTAAAAGCAGTAGATAATACTAACATTCAAATGTTGTGTACAGACACCGCTCAGCAAAAAGATTTATTAGGTATTGTTTTAGAAAAAAAGAATAAGTCAGGTCAATTTGAGGAAGTGCAATTTGTTTCAGAAAGTCATTTTTTATTTGAAGATTCAAGTTTAATAGAAAACACTATTTATGAATACCGTGCCAGAGCTCGTTCGGTATTTTCAGAGTCAGAAAATGCTATTATTTCTGTCAAAACCTTGCAAAAGCTCCCCAAAAACACAGTAACAATCAAAGATTTACATTTAAATTATATAGTATTAAATTGGACTGAAGTTAAAAATTGTTCGGGCTATGTGCTTGAAAGACAGGTATTAAACGGTGATTTTCAAACAATAGATATATTTCCGTCTAAAGTGTTAGAATTCAAAGACGAAGCCCTTTTGTCGGCAACAAACTACACTTACCGAATCAAGGCAATTCACCCAGAATATCTCGATGCAGCATATAGTATTATCTCTACCAAAACTCCAGATATTATAAAAAATACAAATCTACAGGCTTTGAATATCACCCACAATCAGGTCTCTTTGAGCTGGCAGTTGCCCGATAATTTAAACCTTAATAAAATAGTACTTGAAAGAAGACTAAAAGACAGCACATATGTGGAAGTACTGAATACTGCAAACAAAGTGAATTTTTATGTAGATAAAAATTTGAAACAAAATACCATTTACCAATACAGACTAAAGTTATATTCTATGAATAGTGAGTCTGATTTTAATGAATTGTTTTTCAAGACATTACAAAAGTTAAACCCAACTGCTTTGGAATTAAAAGGAAAATATTTTAACAAATTGAAATTAGCTTGGGCAAAAGTAGAAAAAGCAGAAAGTTATATTATAGAAAGAAAAAGCAAAGAAGGAGAATATCAATTTTTGCAAAAAACAGTAAACAGTAACTTAGAACTAACTGATGAAAATTTGGAACCATCTAGCAATTATAATTATCGAATAAAAGCAAAACATCCCGATTTTTTAGACTCAGATTTTACCGAAATATCAGTTACATCAGAAGCGTTACTGCCTCCAGTAGCCATGAAAATAAGTAAAGTAGGGTATAATAGTGTGCAAATAGATTATACAATGTCTAAACAATTTGCCATGAGCCATCTTATACTTGAACGTAAAAATGATAGTACAGATTTTCAGACAATAGCCACTATTAAAGACTTTAACCTGACAAGTTTTAATGACTACAATTTAGATGATGACAAATATTATACATATCGTATAAAAGCGTACAGTCAATTTTCGGAATCAATTTTTACAGAAGTTCAAACTAAAACCAATCAGATTTTAGCAAACGATAACAACAAAGAAACATTTAATCTAAAAATAAACAATAATCCAACAATAAATAAAACCATAGACCTAACTTTCCATACACCTTTCTCTGGTGAGCTGATATTATTTTCTCAGAATGGAGTTTTGGTTGGACGTCAAAGTTTAAAAAATGCCCAAAAATATATACAAACTATTGATGTGTCAGCAATTTATACATTAGTATTAAAGAAAGGGACTCAAACAGGGAAATTTAAAATTGTAGTTAAATAAAAGCATTACAGTTCTAATCTGTCCAGTATTGAATATTTACGTCGTATTCTAGTATTTTTGTGAATTAATGCTTTAAAATAGCCAAGCTTCAAGCAATGCAAATATTTACAAACGACGATTTTCAATTTATATTCGACAACATAAATGCCGATACCCATCAATTGTTGCTTCAAAACGCATTAAAAGATGCACATAAAACCAAAAATATAGTACTTCAAATTCAAGCTAGGCAAAAAGCAAAACTCAAAATACCCACATGGGAAGCCTGCAAAACCCTTATTTTTGATTCAAGTCTCAGTTTAGAGCAATCCTCATCAGAACTTACAGCCATTTATAAATCCCATTTGATTCCCCCAAATAGCAATCAAATGGCAGATCTCACGGGAGGAATGGGTGTAGATATAGCATTCATGAGTCAAAAAATGCAAAAAGCTTATCATATAGAACGCAATAAAAGCCTTTCACAAACCACAGCGTATAATTTTAAACAGCTAGAAATCAATAATGTAGAATTTTTAAACACAGAAGCGAGCCAGTTTTTAGAAAATCATAACGCATCTTTAGATTTAGTATATTTAGATCCTGCCAGAAGAGACAATTCAGGCGATAAAGTAGTAAGTTTGGCATCATGTGAACCCAATATTTTACATATAAAAGATACAATTTTTGGCAAAACCAATCGGATATTATTGAAAACTTCGCCTATGTTAGACATAGACACAGCAATTAATCAGCTTCAAAATGTAAAAAAAATACATATTTTAGCAGTAGAAAACGAAGTAAAAGAATTGATTTTTGACCTTGAAAAAGATTATAATCAAGCTTGTGAATACCAAGCCGTGAATTTGTTGAAAAATAAACCATCTCAATACTTTAGTGGCAATAAGCAAGACGAAACAAATGCCAAAGCCGATTTTTCAGCACCTTTAAATTACCTTTACGAACCCAATGCTTCTGTTTTAAAAGCAGGTTTTTTTAAACTATTTGCACAAAAAAATGACCTTAAAAAAATAAGTTCCAACAGCCATTTATACACATCAGACCACTATGATGATAACGTTCAAGCTCGAATTTTCACCATTGTAGCAGTTTGTAAACTCGATAAAAAGCAAATTCAAGCTCATTGTCCAGAAGGTAAGGCAAACATCAGCACTAGGAATTTTCCACTAAAGCCAGATCAAATCAGAAAAAAAATCGAACTAAAAGATGGTGGTGATATTTATTTATTTGCAACCACAGACCAACAAAACAACAAGATAGTTTTAGTTTGTAAAAAAAAATATTAAATTCAACCCAGCAAAACAAAAGAGTGAAACCATTTTGCAAACAATTTTAATTAATTAAAATATCAAAGATGAAAAATTTTATAGTAACTGCCCTTATGTTATTTGGTTTAACACAGGCAAATGCGCAAGTATTCACAGGTACAGTGGAAGTAGAAAAAGCCAATAAAGAGGGTATTTATACGTCAACTAATATCGACGAAAAATACATCAAGACTTCTTGGCAAACATTTATATCTAAGTACGGTAAAGTAGAAGCTGGAAAAAGCGGCGCTTACAAAATACAAATGGCAAGTATGCCTACACTTTCAGATGCAGCCATCAATCTTATTACTAGAGTATACACTCAAAAAGGAAGAACGCAAGTGTTTATGGCTATGGCACTTAGCCCAGAAGAATATATTACAGGCAATCATGCCAAGTACCCAGAAGTTGAAAAAATACTCAACGAATTTTTAGCTAAAGCAAACAGTGAAGAAGCCGTTAGGGCAGAAGAGAAAATTACAGAAGAGGTTACTGAAAAACATACTAAGGTTATTAAAACCGGAGAAAAGTTGGCAAGAGGAATGGAAGATAACAAAAAAGATAAAGAGCGTTTGTTGAAAAAATTAGAAGAAAATAAATTGGAGCTTGAAAAATTCATCATTGATATCGATCAAAACAAAAAAGATGCATTGGTTTCGTTAGAAGCCTTAAATCTTCAGAAAAAGAAATTAGAAGATACTAAGTCAAAAGTGATTAAATAAAAAATATCAAAATCAAGCATCCAAATACTCCTTTCGAAAAGTATTTGGATGCTTATTTATATTAATACCGAAACATATCGTGTATTTCTAGCAAATTCATCCCAAAAAAATGATTGATATTTTATAAATTGCAATATGATTGAAAAAATAAATACATTATCATCAGAAATAGCAGCGTTTACTATTCATGATGCCAGCACTTTAGAAAGCTTTAGAATAAAATTTGTAGGACGTAAAAGTGTAATCGGCGAACTTTTTGACTTACTCAAAGAAGTAGAACCACAAGATAGAAAAAGCGTAGGGCAATGCTTGAACGAGCTTAAAAATTTGGCTCAAGACAAATTTGATACTTTTTCAGTGCAGCTTAACCAAAACAATGAACAAAAAGTAACAGCAGAATTTGATCTTCATTTGCCAGATATACCTAACCAAGCAGGTTCGGTACATCCACTCACCGCAACAAGAACAAGAATAGTTGAAATTTTTGAAAAAATGGGTTTCAACCTCTCTGATGGCCCTGAAATAGAAACAGATTTTTTTAATTTTACGGCACTCAATTTTGCTGAAAATCATCCAGCCAGAGAAATGCAAGATACCTTTTTTATAGAAAAAAAAGGAGGAAATCAGCAAGACGATGTATTGTTAAGAACACACACATCCAATGTTCAAGTAAGATTGATGCAGCATCAAAAACCACCTTTGCGTTCAATCATGCCCGGTAGAGTTTATCGCAACGAAGCCATATCAGCAAGAGCACATTGCCTTTTTCACCAAGTAGAAGGTATTTATATAGATAAAAATGTAGGATTTAAAGACCTAAAAGATACTTTATATCACTTTGCCAAAGAAATGTTTGGTCCAGATACAAAAGTACGTTACAGGCCATCTTATTTTCCATTTACTGAGCCTTCTGCCGAAATAGATATCACCTGTATGATATGTAAAGGAGATGGTTGTAATGTTTGTAAACATTCGGGTTGGGTAGAAATAGCAGGTTCGGGAATGATAGACCCAGCTGTGCTTGAAAACTGTGGCATAGATTCCAACGAATACACTGGCTTTGCATTCGGAATGGGAATAGAAAGAATTACTATGCTCAAATATCAAATCAAAGATTTAAGGTATTTTACAGAAAATGATGTGAGATTTTTGAGGCAGTTTTAATAAATTATTAATTAAGATTTTTTAACAAAATAATTCCCACAACTGTTTTTCAAATTTGTACATTTGCGTGATAAATTATAAGACTATTTAGGGTAAAGAAAAAAACAAATTCACAGGGGAACAATCCCAAACATATCAAAAAAGTTTAAACAAAGAAAAAAAGGATGAATAATTTTAAATTAATCAACAACCTTGTGGGCTGGCTGATGTTTCTAGTGGCATTATATACCTACACCGTAACAGTAGAGCCAACAGCCGCATTTTGGGATTGCAGCGAATTCATCGCTTGTGCCTACAAATTGCAAGTGCCACACCCGCCAGGCTCACCACTTTTTTTGATGTTGGGTAGAATGTTTGCCCTATTGGCTGGAAATGATAAAACCCAAGTGGCATTTTGGATAAATATGATGTCTGTAGTTTCTAGTGCACTTACTATATTGTTTATGTATTGGACTATAGTAATGATATGCAGA
>JAGNSI010000108.1 GCA_017988135.1 Pseudarcicella sp. | reverse complement strand
AAGAGCGTCTCGCTCGATTCGTTCGCAAACACGCAAGCTAATTTTTAGCTTAATATTTTGTTTTAATGTGCTTTAACGTGCATTTTACGGACGATTTCAAGGACTAATTTTGGGAACGCTAAGACCAGATTGTATAAATACGAATAATCCCCGAACAATGCTAATTGTTAGCATTTTCGGGGATTAATTTTTGTGTAATTTGCTGAATTTCTGATAGATAAATTAAAAATTATTTGCTATATTTTCTTTAAGTGTTTAAGTAAATATTTGGTTTTACTATTTACCCAATTTACGTTGTTGTTTTTCTCTCTGAACGAGTGCTTTTAATTTTTTCTCCATCGTAATCTCATAATCCAATAAATCTCTTATCACAACAGAAGCACAAGCACCACCAAACGCTGCAGGCAAATACGAGATAGTTCCGTAAGCAGATTTTTTAAAATTACTACCATCAGTAAGCATCAGCGACTCATCCATGATTTTTTCTATCGAAAACACCGCTTTTATTCCACGATAGACTTCCATTTTTTTCAATCTTTTACGCACTAAGGATGCCAAATAGCATTCTCGGGTGTCATACAAATCTGCTATTCTGATGAGAGTAGGGTCTATCTTTCCACCCGCACCCATAGAACTCACTATTTTTATGTTTTTTTTGTAAGCTGCTGTCAAAAGATTAAGTTTTGGTGTAATAGAGTCTATACAGTCCATCACGTAGTCGTAAGTACCCGCAGTTAAAATTTGCTCAGCAGCCTCAGGCGAAAGGAATTCTTGTATGCTTGTAAGCTGTAAATCAGGATTTATTGCCAATAAACGTTCTTTCATGATAGCAACTTTTGGCTGCCCATGTGTGGTAGATAAAGCCGGCAATTGTCTATTCCTATTGCTCGGATCCACCACATCGCCGTCCACAATAGTCATTTTTCCTACCCCAGCTCTACAAATAAACTCAGCAGCAAAAGAACCTACACCACCCAAACCCACTACCAAAACATGGGCATTTTGTAAAATATTTAATCTCTCAGGTCCAACTAATAACGTTGTACGACCCAACCATGCTAAATCACTCATGTGTATTAAACTATAATATTTTTTTGATAATTTTACCTAAACAAATTTATTCACAAAGGTATGAACAAACCGAAGATCATCATCGAATATTGTCCAAAATGTGGCTGGCTATTGCGTTCGGCTTGGTTGGCACAAGAGCTATTGACAACTTTTCAAGAAGAATTGGCAGAAGTTACCCTCAGGTCAAGTGGCACAGGTGGGCTTTTTCAGATAACTTTAGATGATATAGTTGTTTTCGATAGAAAAATTGCAGGACATTTTCCCGAAGCCAAAGAAATAAAACAAATAGTACGAGATGCTGTTTTTCCAGAAAAAAGCCTTGGGCATAGTGACAAAAAAACTGAATAAATTATGACATTCAGGAATAAACTACAATATTTTTTAGTAAAAAAGCTACAAATTTCCAACAAAGAAGCAATAGCTTTGATAGCTTCAAACAAGGTTATTGTAAACGGTGAAAACTGTAATGAAAATATTATTTTACAAAAAACAGATCACGTTTTATTAGACAAAATCCTACTTCAAGAAGGAAAAAGGTTGACGTACTATGCCTTTAATAAACCTAAAGGCATAGAAACTACTTTGAATGAAAATATATCTAACAACTTAAAAACTTTTTTTAGTACAGAATATCACTTGTTTCCAATTGGCAGGCTCGATAAAGAGTCTGAAGGGTTGCTTATAATGACCAACGATGGCGACTATTACAATCAAATACTAAAAAACGACAACACAATAGAAAAGGAGTATCTCGTGAAAGTAAACAAATCTATTGAAGAAGATTTTGTTCAAAAAATGTCTAATGGAATAAAAATAATGGGAAAAACTACACTTCCCTGTGTAGTTGAAAAAATCAGCGACGACAGTTTTCGTATTGTTTTAAAACAAGGGCTCAACCGACAAATCAGAAGAATGTGCTACAAACTAAACTATGAAGTGCTGTTTTTACAAAGAATTCGGATAGATAAAATTAAGCTCGGCGACTTGGAAATAGGCGAAACAAGAATGTTTTCAATCTGATAAGACTTCAATTTTAGTTCAATTCAAGGCTTTCACAAGCTTTCATTGCTGCGGTTTGTTCTGCTTTTTTCTTTGAGTAACCTTTGCCTTCAGCAAAGAAAACTTCGTCTAAGTAGATTTGAGCTACAAATTCTTTGTCGTGTAGAGAGCCTTCTTCGTCGAATAAAAATATTATTTTTTTACCTTCTTTTTGGGCCCACTCTATAACTTTTGATTTATAATTTGTGTTATTAGACACTACCGATTCAATATCAAAGTGTTGAATAAGTATTCTTTCTACAATGAATTTTTTGCTAAATTTAAAACCTTTATCTAAATAAATAGCTCCAATCAAAGCTTCTAATGCATCGCCATACATGGAAGTACGTGATTGCATTTTTTTGCGATTCCCGTCAAAAGAAATCAATTCTTCTAAACCGATTTTTCTAGCGACAACGTTCAAAGATTCTCTTGATACCATTCTTGAACGTATTTCGGTAAGAAAACCTTCGTCTTTGTATGGGAATTTTTTGAATAGATAGTCAGCCGTTATCATACCCAATACCGAGTCGCCCAAAAATTCTAATCTTTCGTTAGATTCTTTATAGTTTTTAGACGCACTAGCTTTAGATACAGACGAGTGCATAAAGGCTAATCTATATAACTCAAGATTAGAAGGTTTTTCGCCGATGATATTTTTTAACGCTTTTCGGAGTGCTTTGTCGGTGTCGTCACTCTTGAAAAATTCAATAATAGGAGAAATCACTTATGTATGTAAAAATATTTTATGGTCTGAAGAATACGGTTTTATTATAAAAGCTTAATTATTTTTCTAATTTTTTAAAAATAACACTTGCATTATGTCCTCCAAAACCAAATCCATTGCTCATTACTGCGTTGATTTTTCTAGCTTGAGCTACATTTAAAGTTAAATTCAATTTGGGGTCAATTTCAGGATCAGCCGTAAAATGGTTGATAGTAGGTGGTACTATTTGATGCTGAATAGCCATTATGCTGGCAATCGCTTCTATAGCACCCGCTCCTCCCAATAAATGACCTGTCATAGACTTGGTAGAACTGATATTTAAATCGTAAGCATGTTCTCCAAAACAGTTCATAATTGCTTTTAACTCTTGTGGGTCTCCAAGTGGCGTAGATGTGCCGTGTGTATTGATATAATCTATTTCTGTAGGAGACATTTTGGCGTCGTCCAAAGCATCTTGCATTGCCAATAATGCACCGTATCCATCAGGATGAGGAGCTGTAATATGGTAAGCATCCGAAGAAAATCCACCACCTACCATTTCGGCATATATTTTTGCACCACGAGCTATTGCGTGTTCGTATTCTTCAAGTATAAGTGCACCGGCTCCTTCACCAACTACAAATCCGTCACGGTCTTTGTCGTAAGGTCTTGATGCTGTTGCTGGGTCATCGTTGCGTTCAGACATGGCTCTCATAGCAGTAAAACCTCCTACAGAAGCTAT
Source organism: Pseudarcicella sp. (assembly GCA_017988135.1). GTDB lineage: Bacteria > Bacteroidota > Bacteroidia > Cytophagales > Spirosomataceae > JAGNSI01. The sequence continues at coordinate 4,886 of JAGNSI010000108.1, read as the reverse complement.
GGTTACGGCTGCTTCAGAACCTCCTGATACACAAATATTTACTCTGCCTAGTCTGATGTAATTGAAAGCGTCTATCAGTGCATTGTTTGCTGACGAACAGGCTGATACCGTTACATAGTTTGGTCCTCTGAAACCGTGTCTCATAGAGATATTTCCTGAAGAATTATCTGCTATCATTTTAGGTATAAAGAATGGATTGATCTTTGGTGTGCCGTCTCCTCTTCCGAAAGCGATCATTTCGTCTTCGAATGTTTTGAGACCGCCTATGCCCGATCCCCAAATTACACCAACTTTGTTTTTGTTTATTTTTTCTAAATCTAATCCAGAATCTTTTATAGCTTCGTCAGACGCAATTACAGCAAACTGTGTAAATTGATCCATTTTACGAGCTTCTTGGCGTGGGATGTAATTGTTGATGTCGAAATTTTTCAATTCGCAAGCAAAACGTGTACGGAATTTTTCGGGATCAAAATTGGTAATAGTAGCCGAGCCACTGACACCGTTTACTAAACCTTTCCAATATTCTTCTGCTGTATTACCGATGGGCGTAAGTGCTCCGATACCTGTTATTACTACACGTTTGAAATTCATCTGACAATTTTAATTATTTAACCTTGATTTGAAAAAATAAAATGTGTCAATTTTATATATTTTGAAGTAATGAGTATTACAAAAAAAACATACTAACTGACACATTTTCTCACTTAACAATTACTTTGTGTTTTCTTCAAGATATTGAATAGCTTGACCTACTGTAGTAATGTTTTCTGCTTGATCGTCTGGTATAGAAACATTGAATTCTTTTTCAAATTCCATGATTAACTCTACGGTATCTAGTGAATCAGCACCTAAATCGTTTGTAAAAGAAGCTTCAACTGTAACTTCTGAAGCATCTACGCCTAATTTCTCTACGATGATACCTTTTACTTTTTCTGCAATATCTGCCATTTTGAAAAAAATTTTTTAGTTAGAAAAAACGATGCAAATATGACTATTATTTGTGGTAATATCAAGACATATTGGTTTAAATTTATGCTTTTTGGGAATTTATTTTCTAAAAAAAAATGCTTTTTGTCAATTTTTAAAGCCTAATTTTTCAAGAAAAACACAATTAATCAGTTTAAATGAATGATTTTTCTGCCCTCACTGATTTTACCCATTAAATAATCTAAAAACATAATGATGCTGCTCCCAGCAAACCTGCATCGTTACCTAAGCTGGCTTTTTTGATTACTAATTTGTCTAAATACGCTTTAGTAAGCCATTTGTTTAATGTTTGGTTTACTTTAGGTATGATAAAATCAAAGGAAGCAGATAATCCACCGCCTATTAATATAGTATTGATGTCTAAAATACGAATCATGCCTACTAATATTTCGCCCAACATTTCGCCTACTTCGTCCCATATTGCAAGTGCCAATCGGTCTCCTTCAGAAGCCGCCACTACCAATGCTGTAGTCGATATAGTTCCATCTGCGGGTAATATGGTTTCATTATTCCACTCCGAGCGTCTTAGGGTTGCCAGTGCTAGTAATTCTTTTTTGCCAATATTTCTTTCTAAAACTTTATTGTTTCGTGATGGAATATGACCAGGCTCCATGGCATTGCCATCTCCGCCCAAAAATATTTTTTTGTCAATAATTGCAGCTCCACCAACTCCTGTACCCAAGGTGATAAAAATATAATCTTCGGGCATATTTTCTTTTTCGGTAGAAAAGTAAAATTCGCCCAAAGCAGCTGCGTTGGCATCATTTTCTAGAAAAAAATGGTGATTGGGGAATTTTTTATTCAAATTTTCAACCAAAGGCAATCCGTTCAATTCGGGTATTGCAGTTACTTCTAATGCTGTTTTGCGATTTTTAGACAAAATGCCTGGTAATCCTATACCCACTTTTTGTACTTGTTTGTGCAAAAATAATTGCATTTCTATGGCATCTGCCAGTCTTTCTACAAAGTGGTTAGACTCTCGCCATGTTTGTGTATCGTAGCTTTGGAAATTGGAAATTGTACCGTTGCTGGCATCTACTATGCCCATTTTAACGCCTGTACCGCCTACATCTATCCCTAAATATTCTGTTGAAGTCATGTTTTATTAGAATGGTTTTTTTTCAAATTTACGAAAGATTTGAGTTTATTGCTTTTCTTTGATTTTAATTTATAAAAAAATATTCTTTTTTATTAAATACTAACAAGACTTGGTTGCTACGGATTTTGTAATCAATGTTAAAGCTTAATTTTTTTGATTTGAGTTTGGAAATCTAAGCATTCGATTATTGCTTTTTTATAAAAAATAATTGACAAATGTGATAATTCAATTTTTTTCGCTAAAAGTAATTTAGATTCTAACTGGTTTTTGTCTGGCATTAAAGTTTACTAATACCCATCATCTTAGAGAATTCTCCGCTCGATTCTTTCGCAAAATGCTCATCAAGACACATTAAATACAAAATATTTTGTACATTTATAGCCTGCCTTGGAAATAGTAAGCAAATTATTAGCTTGCGTATTTTACGACAAATCGAGAATATCAGAAAGCTATTAAATGCCTTAGGATTTTTTGTTAAATCCTTCTCTTAGCGATTTTAGGATGTCTTTTGCTATGCACTATAGCAGTAATTACAACGCTAGTATTTGGCTCATCAATATAAAAATGGATGTTATAGGGGAATATTTTAGGATGAGCTATGCGATTATTTTTGTAACGAATAGGGAATATTTGAGGCGAATCTACAATACGTTCAATAGTATTTTCTATAGCATTTGCAAACTCAACTTCTAATCCTTCTTTCTGCTCTTTGTGCCAAATTTTAGCTATATGTACATCTGTTTCTACTTCATCAAAGTATAGTAAAGTATAAGCCATTAAATTTTGCGCTTTAGTTCTTTCAAAAGATTTTTACCTGATTTTAATCGTTCGGGGTTTTTAGTAATAGCATCAAGCCTATCGTTAATCAAATCCTTTTCCCATTTTGGTAAATCTAAATCTGCACTTTCAATGTCAGGATATTGATTTTTTATCAATGTCCAATCTTCCATTGGAATAAAAACACCAGTGTTTTTTCCTTGTCCGTCTTGTATTACTTGAAGTCTCATTTATTTAGCTATTTAAATGTTTTGTTCAAAGAACGTTAGAAATTTATTTTTAGTAAGTATGCCTTCAAAAATTCAAAAAACTGCTTTTTTGTAAGCATCATCAAGTTGTGAAATCAATTGTACTTTTTACAAGAGACTAGGTTTATGAAACTTCAAAATTAATTGCTTCAACTATGCTCATTCTAAAGAATTGGTAAAGCTTTGACTTAAATATCTTGTTGTCCGCTATGAATTTTGGATTAGTTAGTGACTTAATTTTAACAACCGAAAATAACTTCTTTTTGCATCAAGTAATTTGCTTCCTAATTGTATTTATGTTTTTGCTTACGCTTACAATATCATTAACTTATTTGTAATAATAAGTTAAAATTAGTCAAAATGGAAAAATATATCAGTAAAATATAGAATCCAACTGGTGTAAATTTGTGAATTTATTAATAAAATCAGTAGAAATTATAAGTTTTATGATCCACTAATACCTATCATCATAGAGAATTCTCCGCTCGATTCTTCCTCTTAATTCCCATCAAGACACATTAAAAACAAAATATTTTGTACATTTTTGGAATGTCATGGAAAATAGTAAGCAAACTTTTAGCTTGTATGTTTGTGAGCAAATCGAGCTTTGTTACCTTTTTGTATTTTATCGATATCTATAAAATGTATTAATTGTTATCTGTTCGGCAATAAAATAAATTAAAAAAGCAACAAGTGTGGTTGTTTTTTTTGTTGTTTCGGGTTTGTTGGTTAATTTTACCCAAGATAAAATTTATGTCTATCCTTTAAAAAATGAGAGAAATACAATTTCGTGAGGCACTTCGTGAAGCCTTATCAGAAGAAATGCGAAGAGACGCTTCTGTCTTTGTGATGGGCGAAGAAGTAGCAGAATATAATGGTGCGTACAAAGTTACGCAAGGTATGTTGGACGAGTTTGGTCCAGAGAGGGTTATCGATACACCTATCGCAGAGCTTGGTTTTGCTGGTATTGGTGTGGGTGCTGCTGCCAATGGCTTGAGACCTGTGGTTGAGTTTATGACATTCAACTTTTCGTTGGTGGCTATTGACCAAGTAATCAACTCAGCATCAAAACTTATGTCTATGTCTGGCGGGCAGTATTCTTGTCCAATAGTTTTCAGAGGTCCTACTGGAAATGCTGGACAGTTGTCATCTCAGCACTCTTCAAACTTCGAAAACTGGTTTGCTAACACTCCAGGACTAAAAGTGGTTGTGCCTTCTACACCGTACGAAGCCAAAGGTTTGCTTAAAGCATCTATACGTGATAACGATCCTGTTATCTTTATGGAATCTGAGGTAATGTATGGCGACAAAGGCGAAGTGCCTGAAGGAGAATATATTATACCTATAGGGCTTGCAAATGTTGTAAAAGAAGGTACCGATGTTACTATTATTACATTTGGTAAAATGTTGTCAAGAGTGGTACTTCCTGCTGTTGAAGAATTGACCAAAATGGGTATCAATGCTGAGGTAATAGATTTGCGTTCGGTAAGACCAATTGACTATAACACCATTTTGAATTCGGTTAAGAAAACAAATCGTTGTGTAGTGGTTGAAGAAGCAAATCCTTTGGCGGCTATTTCGTCAGAAATTGCTTATAATGTACAACGTTTTGCGTTTGACCATATGGATGCGCCAGTGATAAGGGTAAATTCTAAAGACTTACCTTTGCCTTATGCACCTACTTTGATAGCTGAAATTTTACCTAATGTAGAGCGTACAATTGCAGCTGTAAAAGCCGTTTTGTATAAAAATTAGGAAATTATTGAATATTAATA
>JAGNSI010000234.1 GCA_017988135.1 Pseudarcicella sp. | reverse complement strand
TTAAACTATTGATATCTTCATCGTCTGGAGTATTTACATAGCTCATTTTTACATTCGGCAATAAATTCATAATTCTTAACTCATAATTCTTAACTGCGGAACGCCCTGCTTGGTCGCCATCTAAAAAAAAGACTATCTCCGATAGATTTTTGAGTGATTTTAGTAATTCAATATGCTCTTCATTAAAACCATTTGTGCCAAACAAAGCTACCGTTTCAAAGTCAGTAAATACTTGTAAAGTTGCTGTATCAATAATGCTTTCGGTAATGATTAAAGTTTGTGTTTCGTTGTTTGTGTTGTGGTACAAGCCTTTTCTGTTTGCTGTATAATAATGTTTGTTCGTATCGCTATCGCTGATATTTCTACCGTAAAGGCTTACTATTTCGTTTTGTAAATTCTTTAATGGAAAGATGATGCAGTTTTTCAAAGCTTTAAAAACCGTTCCTGTGGCGGTGTTGTAGCCTATTTGCAATTTACCGTTGTTGATGTTTCTGCTATTTGCATATTCTTGGGCTTTGTCGTTTCTAATATAGCATTGTTGGGTTTTGGTAAAAATGTCTTGGTAGTTGATTTCTTCTGTCATAGCTGGTTTTGTTGGTGTTGTGATGCTTTGATTTGTGATTAAACTTTCTGCTTTTTTTATCGCTTCATGCTTACTGCAATTTTCTTTGTACATGATAAAATCTATTTGGTCTATCAGCTTGCCACCGCATTTACAGTTGCTACTATGGCAATACACCAAGCCTTTGTCTTCATACACTTGCATACTGGGGGTTTTATCCTCATGGAATGGGCAATTTATTTGTTTGTTCTTGATTGCCGTGATGCCGTAGCGGTGGAGTACTGCGGTGATGGAGAGTTGCTTTTTGATGTCTTGGATGTCCATATTTTTTAATTGTGATTATTTAGCACATCACAAAGATAAATAAAAGTTCTAATAATGAACAATTATATTTTCTAATAAAGAGAATATAACATATAAATGTTCTAATTTAGTAACTTTGCCTTATCAAATACAGCATCAAATGAGAATAGGCGATAACTTAAAGAAGCTTCGAGAAAGCAAAGGATATACACAGCAAGAGATGGCTGACATTATTCATACACACAGAACAGGATATTCTAAAATGGAAAACAACCAACAAGAAATACCTGTTGATTGCCTTATTCACATAGCAAAGCATTTTGCTATTGCTGTAGATGATATTATTTTCTTTGAAGATAAAAACGCTGTACCCAATGAGGTTTCTATGGACGATAAAGCCACACTGGAACAACTAAAACTCATAAACGAACTGGATAGCGAAGAAAAAGGCATTCTCCTTAAACTAATTGAAACTTTTGTGTCAAAAAAGAGATTCAAAGATTATTTACAGAACAATATCGCTACGCTCTAAAAAATAATTACGTGCTACATATCTGCTACATTTGATACACATATTGCACATGAAAAAAGCGGTCGTTAAACCGCTTTTTGATGTACTAAATCTTTTGGATAATACTGGCAATCTATAAAACTACTATCATCTAAGTTCATAATCTTGACAACTACTGCGGTTTCAAAACTCCAATAACCAAAATAGGTATCATGTTTGCTTTTGTGGCTATTGTACCAGCCTGCATCTTTATGGTTTTTGTACCAATCTTTTGTAATAAATTCTTTTACTAATTTTTCAGCCTTTATTTTGTCTGTTTCTGCAATAGCTTCTCGTAGCTTTTCAAAGGTTTGTGGCACGCCAAAAAACTCCCGATAGCTTTCTTCTATTATCGGCTCTCTATCTTTTATTTTGGCTCTGATAATAAACTCAAACAAATAATCCTTTACGCCATCTCGGTCTATTACTTCTACTAACTTTTTAAAATCGGCTTCATCAATGTTTAGTAAATAAGCTAATGATAGCATCCATAACATTTCATCATAGCCTGATAATCCATATTGATTTATTTTTTTTCCTTGATATTCAATTAACCAAAATCCATCCCAACTTTCTTGACATTTTTCAATACATTTTTTTAAATCCGCTTTAATTAATTCTATACTAAATCCCGCTGAATACTTACATTGAAATATGGAAATATAACTTTCTATCATGCTACGTTTTACATGATTTATTCTTTCAAAAGGTGTTTTACCTATTTCAATCCAATTAGTAACTCTGTCAATACTTTCATAAAACATAGTTATTGACTTATCAAAATACTGTCTATCCTTAATTTTATCTCTCATACAAATTACGGTGTGAATGTTCCAATAACACTTGCACTTGCATCAAGCTCTTTGTAAATAATTGAACCGTCTGGTGCAACTTCTGCAAGTAGTCGTCTGTATCCAGAACTTACTATATCATCATAAATGGCTTGATTATTAACCGCATTTCTTAATCTATTACTACCATTTATCCAAGGGTCGCTCATTTGTTTACCATCAGCAGTATTACTTAAAGTTGCAGTACCACTATATTTAGATTCTACAATAAAGTATTCGTTACCTTTTTTAAAGACACCGTCTATACCTTGTCTTGTTGGTGCATCTATACTTTGTAGTCGTGTATGTAATGGTTGAAAATTCTTTTCAGCTAAAAACGCATCACTTGCCATTTCTCCAAAGTTTCCTTTTCTAATATTGGTTGCTGTGGCAATGTTGTTCTTCCAAGTATTAATGATGCTTTTCTGAGTATTGTAGATGTCGTCAAGGAAGTTCCCCACCCCACTAACAACTTCTTCCCCTACACCAAAAAAAACATTTTTTTCGGCAAGGCTAGGCAC
>JAGNSI010000107.1 GCA_017988135.1 Pseudarcicella sp. | reverse complement strand
CAGTTTAGGAGCTTTTTGCCAAACTGTAGCTATCGTTATTTTTTTTCACGAATAATTTTCACTATCCTTACTGCCGACAAAATGACGATAGAAAAAATCAACAATCCAATAACTCCCCATATCCAAACTAAACTGCTTTTGATGACTACTAAAAATACGATGGCAAAAAGTAAAACGGTAGCCACTTCGTTGAAAAGTCTGAGTTGTAAGCTCGACAGTCTGAACTTCGAGGCCCTCAGTTCTAGCATCAATTTACGACATACGAAATGAAAAATAACAACTCCAATTACAAACAAAAGCTTGATGTGTAGCCAGCGATGCAATCCAAAATTGCTCCACCAACTTGCATAAACCATCCAAAATCCAGTACCCAATGCTAAATACATTGCAGGATTCATAATGGCATTGAAAAGCAATTTGGCAATTCTTGCGTATTCAGCTTGAAGAATTTCTTTTTCGGGCGAAGGCTTTTTGCAGGCGTCGGTATGGTAAACAAAAATTCGTGGTAAATAAAATAAACCAACAAACCAACTGATAATGAAAATGATATGTAAAGATTTGACGTATTGATAATATTCCATCTACTAAAATTAAAATGCCTTATTTTTACAAAAATAAGGCATTTTGACGATTTATTTGTTGAAATAAAACTTAATGTGAATGTGCTTTTTTACCATCTGAATAACCCATAAATACTAGCCCTTCAAATATAGTACCCACAATAGCAGTAAACGTATCGCCCCAAATCCATAATATAGCACAGAATAAAACAAATGTACTGATTAAAACCCAATTGGGAAGGTCTCTTTTGCCTTGATGATTACTCTCCATATGTTTTACATATTTATGTTTTTATTTATTTTTTTGTACTAAAATAATAAAATATTGTTATTTGTCAAGCTATTTTATTTTTATTTTTTATGAAACTATATTTATTTTTATGCACATAAATTTACCTAAACAAGTATTTTTCTTAAATTTGTACTAGTAAAGAGCCATATTTTAGGCAATTTTTAAAACCAAACTATCAATTTTTTAATTTTTAATAATAAATGGGAAGAGCATTTGAGTTTCGTAAAGCAAGAAAATTTAAACGCTGGGGCCAAATGGCAAAGATGTTTACCCGAATAGGTAAAGATATAGTTTTAGCAGTAAAGGCAGGTGGCTCAGACCCTTCGTCTAACTCTAGATTGAGGGCTTATATTCAGAATGCCAAGGCTATAAATATGCCCAAAGAAAATGTAGAACGTGCCATAAAGAGAGCTACCTCTAAAGACCAAGAAGATTACAAAGAGATTATATATGAAGGATATGCCATGCACGGAATTGCGGTTTTGGTAGAAACAACTACTGATAATACCAATCGCACAGTAGCAAACGTGAGGTCATATTTTAACAAAACTGGCGGTAGCTTAGGCACACAAGGAATGACAGATTTTATATTCGAAAGGAAATCTGTATTTAAAATTGCCAATTCTGAAAGTATAGATCTAGACGAGCTAGAACTAGAAATGATAGACTACGGCGTAGATGAAATTTTCTTAGATATAGAAACCAATCAGGTGAATATTTACGGTGAATTTTCGGCTTTTGGGGCTATTCAAAAAGTGATTGAAGAGAAAGGTTTTGAGCTATTGGGTGCAAATTTCGAACGTATTCCAAACGAAACCAAAGAACTTTCTGAAGAACAAATGGCAGATGTAGAAAAATTGATTGAAAAACTCGAAGACGACGATGATGTACAAAATGTATATCATAATATGCGATAGGTTTTTGCTGACATTCAAAAAAACCTGACTATACTTTCATAGTTAGGTTTTTTTTATTGGTTATTTTCAGAGAAACAAGCTTTAAGTTGAATTGACTTTTAAGGTATATTCATAAACTTATGTGTTTGTAAAGAAATATTCCATTGTGGGTTTTCTTTTACATATTCCACTAAGCTTGGTAATATTTCGTCCATTTTGCTCCATTCGGGTTGCAAATATAGCTTACAGTTGGGTTGTAATTCTGGTACAAAAGTTTCTGCCCATTCTATATCGGATGGGTGATAAACCACTACTTTTAGCTCGTTTGCAAGCGGAAAAATAGCAGGATTGGGTTTTTTGAATTTTTTGGGTGAAAAACAAATCCAATCCCAATTTCCAGAAACATCTTTGCATACACCAGAAGTTTCAATATTGGTTTGAAAGCCATTCTGATGAAGTAGGGCTGTTAAATCATCCAAATTATGCATCAAAGGTTCACCTCCTGTGACTACCGCCAGCCTGCCTTTGTGCTTGGATGCGTCATTGACAATTTTGTCTAAAGTTATTTTTGGGTGAATGCTTTCGTCCCAAGATTCTTTTACATCGCACCAAACACAACCCACATCGCAACCCGCCAATCTGATAAAATAAGCAGCATGACCTTGAAAATTGCCTTCGCCTTGAATGGTATAAAAAGCTTCCATTACAGGTAAAGTTTTGTTGATAATGGCTGTATTCATGTTTGGAAAATAAAAAGGTGAAAACAATTTTTATTCAAATATACTATTCAAAAAAATCTTTGTGAAAATTTAATAAAAATACTTCTTTAGATGCTCTGGTGATAGCCGTGTAAAGCCAACGTACAAAATCTTCGTTTATTTGGTCGTCTTGTAAGTAACCTTGATCTACAAAAACGGCTTTCCATTGTCCTCCTTGCGATTTATGGCAGGTAAGTGCATAGGCAAATTTTATCTGAATAGCATTCAGATAATCATCTTTTCTGATTGCCTCCATTCTATCTTTTTTGAGCGTTATGTGGGCATAATCTTCACAAACAGCGTCGTAAAGCATTTTGTTTTGCTCTCGGCTTAGCGTAGGAGTGTGGGCATAAAGCGTGTCCATCAAGGCTTTTACTTCAATTTCTGGATGGTCTTCGTAGTCTATGAGCCTGATGGTAAGATTTATAAATCTGAAACCATACATTTCTTGTATGCCTCTTACTTTTATGATTTCGGCAAAGTCGCCATTGGCAAGAAAACCAGCAGGAGATGTTTCTTCTAACCAATGGTAATTGTTTCGTACTACCATAATCAGGTCTCCAGCATTTATCTCGTCTTCATAATATAATATTTTTTGTCTGATGTATTGGTTGTAAAGTACAGCAGTTTTGTTTGAGCGGGTAAGAATAATACTATCTTCTCTGCCATATTTTTTATAAACATAGTTGATACCATCTTCTATTTTTTCGCTGGTCATTTTGTAGAAGTCATGATAACCTTTGCAAGTAAAGGCTATTTGTGGTTTCTGTGAAGATGAGTTTATGTTGTTGTTTATTAATGTGTTGCGAAGCTCTGTGGCGTTGAATAGTATACCTGAGTTTGCATCTTGTCTCATTACTTCGGTGAGCTCTTGATGGGCAACTCCTAGGTGAAATTGATTTTTTATATAATTTACATCCAAAGCTGGAGAGCTGAGTTTGCCAACAGGAGGTAGCTGTGCTGTATCGCCCACAAAAATGATTTTGTTGCCTGTGTGGCTTTCTTCGGGGTTGGTAAATACGTACTCCAATAAGTCGGAGAGCAAGCCAGTTGTTCCATATTCAGCATCGTCGGCTATCATTGAAGCTTCATCAATGATAAATATGGTTTTGGTGTTATAATTGTTTTGTCTTTGAAACTCCAAATTTCCAGTGTACTGATTGGCAACTTGTTTGTAAATTTTTTTATGAATCGTGAAAGCTTTTTTTCTAGAATATACAGACATTACTTTTGCCGCTCTGCCAGTTGGGGCGAGTAGTACAGCTTTGTAGCCAAACTTTGGTAATACCTTTATGATAGTACTGATTACGGTAGTTTTTCCAGTACCTGCGTAGCCTTTTATTACAAAACACAAGTTTCCAAAATCGTCTTTGTTTAATAGAAAATCATCCATTTTTTTGAATAAACTTACCTGTCCGCTCGTAGGTTCGAAAGGAAAATTTTGTTTCAATAAAAAAGAAGGGTTTGCTTCGGTACTCATGGTTTAATATATAATGGTGGCGCAATCTATAGCATTCTGAATATTTAAATCCCTAAAAACGTTGATGAGTGCTACTTTTTCAAATTTTTTAATATCTGCTACTTTTATAGTGGTTTCGGTAATGGTTTTATCGAGTAGCAATTTTTCTCTTTTAGTGCCTTTCAGCAATGGGGTGTTGGGTACATACCAATTTTGCCCGTCCCAAAATGCTAAATTGGCAATAGTGGAGTCTGTCACAAAACCATTTTTAATCATTATAATATCGTCTGCTTCGGGGTTTCTTTCTAATACTTTTAAAAGAAAATCTCTATTGAGCCATTTGTGGTCATATTCGTAATTACCTACATCTATGAGTTTGAGTATTTCGATTTTTTTTTCTTCATACGGAGTGAAAATTATTTCTATAATACCCGTTTCGTTATAAGTTACTCTGCATCTGTGTTTTATAGTTGGATTGAGTTCCTCAATATTTATGGCTTCATCTAAATCTAAAACAGTATTCGAACCAAAAATATCGGCTCTTGCTTTATTCATTCTGGCATTATGAAAGCTTACATTTTTTATTTCGTTATCTGCAATCAACAATGTTTCTATGATTTTTTCCATAAATACTACGAGCTTAAATATACTTTATTGATCATTTCTTGGTATTCTGCTTTGGCATCAGAAAATGCGGTAATACCACCACCACTTCTAAATACTAGTCCATCGTTGGTTTTTTCTATAAAACGAATCATCACAGAGCTGTCAAGTTTTTCGCCATCGAAGTACCCAAATATACCAGTATAATATCCTCTAGCTGTGGTTTCGGCTTCTTGAATAATAGCCAAAGTTTGTGGTTTGGGTGCTCCCGAGATAGAACCTGCTGGTAAAAGTTTGAAAATGATTTCGCCTAATTTTTCTTCGTAATTATTCGGTAGCAAGCCACAAATTTTAGAGCTTACCTGCCATAAATCATTTTCGTTGGTTTTTATTTTTTCTAAATAACGGTATTTTTCTACCCATACTTTATCGGCAACTATGCTTAGGTCGTTTCGTATCAAATCTACTATAGTCGCATGCTCGGCTGTTTCTTTTTTATCGTTCAGAATAATATTTTCGGCGTCTGCTATATTGGCAGCTATGGTACCTTTCATTGGAAAAGACGCAATAACGCCATTTTCTATAGTAACAAAAGTTTCGGGTGAAAAAAACACAAACTCGTCTTTGTATTTCAAACAATATTTGGCACAACTGGAATTGTAAATTTCGTCTAAAGTAAAGTCGGTAAAAATGCGGGTAGGGTGGGTGAGGTTAGTAAGAAAACTGTTGCCTTTCAGTAAATTATCTCTTACAATGTCGAACGATTTTTTGTATTCTTCAAAATCAATTGCTTGTTTTTCAAAAGCCTGCTTATTGTTTTTTGAATGGTTTAATTCGTTTTGCTGTTTTATTTTGAATAGAATGCCTTCTTTACCGATTTCTTCTAACTTAAAAATCAAAGGTTTTGCCATTTCATAGTCAATCAAAAATACAAAAGGTGTTTTTGATGCCCCGTATTGGTTCATCAAGTTTACAACATTTATATTTGAGTTTAAACTAATTGGAGTCATTTTACTGTTGCATCGAAATCGTCGTAAATATTCAAAAGAATATATTTAGACCTTCTTTTTTTTGGTATTCATTGAAAGACAAATTTATGCAAAAAAAAACCATGTTAAAAGCCGTTTTTCTGAATCGTGACTTATTTAGAGGTTAAATTGATAATAATGTTGGATGCTAGGAAATTATATTTATTTGATTTTTAAAATCAAAATATACACAAAAAGAGTATGGATATTCAATTATCACTAAAAATGCTTTTCGGTGAATTGAAATATAATTTTAAATCTTTTTTTACTAAATATCGCCCGTTTCACATTTCCTTATTAATTTAGCAAAGGTTTTAATTTATTGAATTTTAAACATTTCGAAATGAACATTCACGAGTATCAAGGTAAAGATATTTTAAAAAGTTATGGCGTTCGTATTCAGGAAGGTATTGTTGTAGATACACCTGCATTAGCCGTAGAAGCTGCCCGTGAATTGGGTGCCAAAACAGGATCTAAATGGTTTGTGGTAAAAGCCCAAATACATGCAGGTGGTCGTGGTAAAGGAGGTGGCGTAAAGCTGGCCAAAAATTTAGACGAGGTAAGAGAAAAGTCTGAGCAGATTTTGGGCATGCAGTTGATTACACACCAAACAGGTCCCGAAGGTAAAAAAGTAAACAAAGTTTTGATAGCTGAGGACGTATATTATCCAGGAGCAAGCGAAATCAAAGAATACTATATTTCTATATTACTTGACAGAGGAAAAGCCTGTAACGTAATAATGGCATCTACCGAAGGCGGTATGGATATCGAAGAAGTAGCAGAACACACTCCTGAAAAAATCATCAAAGAGTGGATCGACCCAAGAGTAGGTTTACAAGCTTTTCAAGCACGTAAAGTAGCTTTTGCTTTAGGTTTAGAAGGTGATGCTTTCAAAGAAATGGTAAAGTTTATCAATTCTTTATACAAAGCTTATATAGAAACAGATTCATCGATGTTTGAAATCAATCCAGTATTGAAAACATCAGATAACAAAATATTGGCAGTAGATGCCAAAGTAGATTTAGATGACAATGCACTTTTCCGTCATCCAAATTTTATACCATTGAGAGATACTACCGAAGAAGATCCATTAGAAGTAGAAGCATCTGCCAACGACTTAAACTATGTGAAACTTGACGGAAACGTGGGTTGTATGGTAAACGGAGCAGGTTTGGCAATGGCAACTATGGATATCATCAAGTTATCTGGTGGCGATCCCGCCAACTTCCTTGATGTAGGGGGTGGAGCTAACGCAAAAACAGTAGAAGCAGGTTTCCGTATTATCCTAAAAGATCCAAATGTGAAAGCCATTTTGATTAATATTTTTGGTGGAATAGTACGTTGCGACAGAGTTGCAACTGGCGTTGTGGAAGCTTACAAAGCCATTGGCGAAATACCAGTGCCAATAATTGTTCGTTTGCAAGGAACAAATGCAGCCGAAGGAGCAAAAATAATTGACGAGTCGGGATTGAAAGTTTTCTCGGCAGTATTGTTAAAAGATGCAGCCAAGAAAGTAGAAGAAGTTTTAGCTAGTCAAGCATAATTTTTATACGAATAACAAGAAAAGCTGTCTTCTCAAAGACAGCTTTTCTTGTTTTAGTGCTGTCCACACAAATGCTCATTTTTATTCCTTATTTTTGCACTGTTTCAAACTGTAAGATAGATTTATGAAAAAATTATTCCTTTTAGACGCTATGGCGTTGATATATAGAGCACATTTTGCTTTTCAGAAAAACCCAAGAATTTCGTCTAAAGGTCTTAATACCAGTGCAGTATTTGGATTTACCAATACATTATTAGAAATTTTACAAAAAGAAAAACCTACTCATTTGGGTGTAGCCTTTGATACACCCACACCTACATTTAGGCACATACAGTTTGAAGCATATAAGGCACAAAGAGAAAAACAACCCGAAGATATTACATTGGCCATTCCATATATCAAAAGATTATGTGCTGCAATGAATATCCCTGTATTGCAACTCGATGGCTATGAAGCAGATGACGTTATAGGTACTTTTGCCAAAAAAGCGGTAAATCATGATGCTGATATAGAAGTAATTATGATGACACCAGACAAAGATTACGGTCAGCTTGTTGAAGAAAGAATAAAAATATACAAACCCGCCTTTATGGGTAAAGGCCCAGAAATATTAGGTGTAAAAGAAATCTGCGAACGTTGGGCTATCAAAGAGGTTTCGTTGGTAATAGATATGCTGGGGCTGATGGGAGATGCTTCGGATAATATTCCAGGCATACCAGGAATTGGAGAAAAAACAGCCCAAAAGTTAATACAAGAATTTGGCTCATTAGAAAACGTAATAAACGGAGCCGATAAGCTAAAAGGCAAACAACAAGAAAATGTAATAAATTTTGCCCAACAAGGTTTGATTTCTAAAGAATTGGCAACCATTCATTGTGAAGTACCATTGGTTTATGACCAAAACGAATTAGAAATAACAGAACCAAATCTGGAAGAACTCGCCATTTTGCTCGACGAATTGGAGTTCAGAACTATGCGAAAAAGATTTGGTCTAGAAAATAAAGAAGATGTTAATAGTCAAGATTTAAAGAGTAAAACCACCAAAAAATCTAAGCAAATAGACAGCAATCAAAGTAGTTTATTTGGAGATGATTCAGTATTAAGCACTATTAATCAGTCAGTTGTTAATTTATTTAGTGACTTAGAAAAAAAAGAAAACATACACACCACCACACACAATTATCAACTGATAGACAGCCCAGAGCTCAGAGAGTCTTTGATAGGCTTTTTGCAGTTTCAAGAAAGCATTTGTTTTGATACCGAAACTACCAGCTTAGACGCAGTAGATGCTCAAATTTTAGGTTTAGCGTTTTCTTACCAAAAAAACGAAGCATTTTATGTGCCATTTCCACACGATTTTGAGCAAGCTAAAGCAATTTTAAGCGAATTTAAAGAATTGTTTTTGAATGAAAATATCGAAAAAATTGCTCAAAATATCAAGTACGACTTGATGATTCTGAACAATTATGGCATAGCCGTAAAAGGAAAACTCTATGATACCATGCTGGCACATTATATTATAGAACCCGAAAAACGTCATGGGATGGATATTTTGGCAGAAAACTACCTCAATTATACGCCTATTTCTATAG
>JAGNSI010000013.1 GCA_017988135.1 Pseudarcicella sp. | reverse complement strand
TGTCAATGGTAAAGAACCAGCTTGTGGTGTCATTATAAAAAAACCACTGAAGCCAGTTACCCTAATGGTGATTTCCCAACGAGCTGCAGTTGCATTCCAAACTATTGATGTAGGTGTGAGTTCTTCAGTAGTTCCTGAATAGTTTTCTGGTGAATTATCACTACTCAATGCAGTACCATGTGCTTGAAATATTCTAATATTATCAATCCCTTCATTGTCTATACCATTTGTTGGCAAATCTTTATAGCCAGAATTGGCTGAATTATAAGCATTAAATTCAGCTTGGCTATAATAAAGAGTGATTTCGGCTTGCAATGTAGATTCTAAAGCTGATGGTACAATGTCATAGTGGCGTTGTAAGTATTTGCGACCACTTGAGGTAGAGTCTACATTTGGGTCGATGGTTGTTTTGGCATTGATTTGTAAAGCTGAAGTGATGCTTGTCAAAAGCTTTACTGATGTTATTATTCGTTGATTATCGGTAGAGTAAATAGATTTGCTATTTGTATCTGTTGTTCCAAAATTTAATGATGTTTGGTCACTGTTATTTGAAATAATGATTGGTTGAGATACCTCTACTGTGTCGGTTCTTTTAGGACTTGTACAGCTTGTAGTGCGGCAATCTGCTTTGTAAATGGTATTTGTTAAAGGCGATGCAGTGTATGTAGCTTGAGTTGCTAGTAAAACATTTGAGCTATTGTACCATTTAACAGTGCCAATACAGTTGGTTGATAGTGTAGTGCTGCTTCCTCTGTTGATAGGATTTGGTGTAATGCTTATCAAAGGAGGGTTGGTTACGTCTACTAATAGTTTAGAGTTTATCCAATCAGGTAGAAACAAAGAGATTTGTTCTCTCATTCTTGCTATTTGACCAGGTGTAAATCTATCCATACAATTTCCTGAACTATATGACATTATGTTTTTTAGCGAGTTTCCGTACACAGCATTTCCATCGCATACGTTAGGTGTAGTAGCAATATTTGCTGTTGAACAACTTCTTTCTCTTGTGTGCGGAGCTGTGTCGCTTATTTGATCACCATCGTTGTTTGGATCTGCATTAGGTGGGCATACGTATGTACGTGGTGAAGTGGTTGGTTTTACCTCAGCATCACCTTCAAAGGTGTGGTATAGTGTAAAAATATGACCCAATTCGTGTGGAACTGTGTATTTGCTAGTAATATAATCGTGTCTAATAAATGCTTGACCATAAAAACTAGCAAATCCACTATAAGATTGGATTTTTGCAGTACGAATAATGATGCAATCGTCGCTTGTGAAAGTAGTGTTTTGATTAATAAGGCTGTCTTGCATTTCATAATCGTCTATTTCAACACCTTTTGGCAGGCTATAACCTGGTATAGACGATGAATTTATTCTTATAATTCCTGTAGTTGGGTTGCAGGCTTTATCACTTTTTACAAGAGCAAATTTAATTTTAGTATTTATTCCGCCAATATAATAATCGGTTGCTGCGTAAGCATTGTTTAGGTTAGTGAGGGCAGTCATTAAATCAGCGTTGCTTACGTTTAATCCTGTACCTATGGCTTCGCCCAAATGGTGAACAATAAATACTACTGGTAATGTAATCACCTGATTGGGATCTAAAGCGGCAACTCTAGCTCCTTGTACTCTTTTTGCGATTTGTTTTTTGATAAAATCAGACTGGTGAATACGGTCTGAACCACAGTCTAATAAATCTTGTGCTTTGATATTATTTGCTTTGAAGATAAAAAAAGTCAATAGCAATAATGTGTAAGCTCTAATTGAGGTGTACAATTTTTTCATGTTTTTTGAATATTACTTTTTAATAAGTGTATTTTTTAATATAACTATTTGTTTGTCAGATTGTTTTTGTATATAAATATAATAAATTAAAAGCTATCTTCGTCATCTTTTTTCTTGATTTCTTTTTTTGTTCCATCTTTTTTCTTTTCGTTTTTGTTATTTTTTTTGTTTTCCTTTTGATTGTTTTCTAGTTTGTTTAGGTTTGTTTGTAACGAATCTTTAGTTATAAGTGAGTCTATTTGTAATGATTTTACGGTGTTACTATCTGTTGTTATCACTTTTGTTTTTAAAGTATCTTCGCTTATTGTCTGTTCCAAAACTTCTGTTTTTGGGTTACTGCTTTCAGTATTAATGTCTGCGCTTCTAGTTAAGTTTCTACCGTAAAGTTCGTTTATTCTGTCTACAAACGTGTTTTTTTCATCTGGCAGCGCACTTACAATATTATATTCTTTTGTTATTTTTTTTGCGTTTTTTGTTTTTGCTAATACAGTGTTATTGAACTCATTGTCTGAAGACATTACACCCATTTCGTTTTTTAGATAGCCAAAATAGTACCAAAGTTCGTCATTGGGTTCTAGGTATAAATAAAATTCATCGCCAGTGTTGTTTTTACGAATTTCTATCACGCCATCTAGCTGAGCATTGATGTCTATATTGCCAATGTTTGAGATGTGTAATTTACCTGTGCTATAAAAAGTAGAATTAGCTTCTGACCATTTTAAATTAGCTTTTGAAATTACCATTGTGGTAGTTAGTTTGCTGTTTAAAGTAGCCAGTGGAACATGTTCGTTCATTATTTTTCTTTCTAGTGGATCTATGGTTTTACCACCTACTATTTGAGCCAATTTATAAAGCATTTGTTGGCGATCTTCAGGCATATCGCCTGGGTCTACACTTACAGAGTTGAGGTTTGTTTTTACTATTTTTTCTGCAAATACTTTTAATATTTCGGCTGGTATAGGAAAGTTTAATACCAACATTTGGTCAAAATTGTTTTTTAGAGAATCTATTTCTACTTCGGCTGTTCCTGCACACTGAACAAGCGTTTCGGGTTTGAAAAGGCTGAAAGTTCCTGATGCTTTTATTGTTTTTTGTTGGTTTAAGTATTTTATAGAGCTATTTTCGAAAGTAAATTTTTCGTTTTTGGGTGCTATTTCCCATACGTCAGAGTGAGGAATATCGGTTATTATTCCTTTTCCTATAAATATGTTTTCATCTTTATCTGCCCATTTACTAGACAAGAATGTGGTGTAAAAACGGGGATTATTACTAGATAGATGCAAACCAGCTGTTACTGAATTTTTCTCTTCATCTTTAGTGTTTGCATTTAGTTCTACACTAGCATTTTCTGACGAATTACCGTTGTAAGCAACCCAGCTGGCAGAATCTGGTCTGTTTTTGATATCGGGTTTTACATATCCATTTAGTTTGAGGTTTTTTTCGGAAGCTAACATTTCTATTTCTCCACTGTATAAAATTTTGGGCGAAATATGAAAATTGTCTTTTCTTTCTACGATAGCTTTTGCGTAGGTTACATATTGTTTTGTTTTGTTTTTGTTGGGTATTTCTTTTAGTTCGAAGTTGCCCATTTTTATGTCTAACGTGTCGTTTACAATATTTACAAAACGATAAATTCCATCTCCTTCAAATTTGTTTTTAGAAAGTATTCTTACATTTGCTTTAGATAAATTGTGGTATTTTCTTACTGTATCTATTTGAATTTTAGCGTTATACAATTGTTTTATTTCGGCGTCTCTTTTTATAGAAACATTTCCTTTGTCTGGGAAAATAAGTGCATCTGCAGATTTTATAGAAGGCACACCTTTTACATTTAATGACTGATTGTCTATTTCGTACATGGCTTCAGAGCCATTGAAGTTGAGTCCTTCTTGCTCTTCAGCGGTAGAGGTGAAGGTAGAAGTGTTTACATCTCCAGACATTGATATTGTTTTTTTAGCAATATTCCATTCCGCCTTATTGATAGTAGTTCTGAAAGAAGAGTAGGGGAAAGTGAAGCCAGTAGAGTCGCCTATCAACGTGTTTTCAGTGTTTTGAAGTTTTACAATTCCGGCTTGTATGTTGAAGTCTACATGTGTGTTTTTTCCTAAAAGCGAAGGCTTAATGTTTTTTAGGTTATTGCCAATTATAAAGTTTGCAGATTCGGCTGTAAATGCTTCTTTGTTGAATTTAAATGCATTTGATTCTGTTTCGGAGTCGGTTCTTTTTAGCAGTCCCGAGCCATAAATTCCAGTTTGGCGTAAATAAATCTTGCCTTGAAGTTTGGTGGTGGTATTATAAAAATCAAAAGAATTTCCTTTGGTTTGTATTTCCATAGAATCTACTTTGGGTTGCCATTTTAAAGAATAGTCGTTGAGATTTACTTTGGTAAAATAAGCATTGTTTAACGTTCCTTCATTGATGATACCTGTTTTGCCATTTGCTAGTAAAGAATCTGGAGTAATTAATATTTCTTTTCCTGTGATTTGTGCTGTTATGTGGTTGAGTTCACCATCTTTGGTATGAAGCCCTGTTTTGTCCATCACAAGTTGGTTGCTGAATTTTATAAAAGATTTGTCATTATAAACAGGATATTTTCCAGATGGTACTTTATGTTCAAAACCCAAAGTATTGTCGGGCATTGATTTTAGTGTTTCTGTGAATTTTGGGAACATGCCATCTGAATGAAAAGTGCCTACAAAGTCAATATCTTTGGTGTTTAAACTATCGTAGTCAATGGTTGGTACTTTGAAATAAACTTCTCTCAAATATGCACCTTTTGCTCTGTAAGGGTGGTCGAAATAAGCTGTAACGCCATTTGGGATAAGAAGTCTTGGGAAAGCCAAAAGTCTTAATTTTCCTGATTTGTTGTCAGGTTTATTGATAAACAGTGTGCCTGAATCGTAGCGTAAATCGCCCCCAACTTCGGTAGTTTCGCCTTTTTGATATAGTTTTTGAGGAATAAAAGTGATAGAGTCTATTTCGTTTAACTTAACGCTAAAATCATTGTAGTTGAAAGCGAATTTTTTACCTACAAATTTAAAATTTCCAGTTTTTATAGTTCCATTGATTTGAAAGCTTCTGTCTTTTTTTTACAGTAACAATTTTATCTTTAGGTGTTAAATAAACATTCAACGAGTCTGATAAATCAAAGTATCGAACACCTTTTATGTTTAAGTCGTAATTAGTTAAGTTGAGGCTAGCATTTGCAGAGCTATCTTTTGAGCCAGAATTGTACAGCGATTTTATAAAAAAGCTATCATAGTCTTTTCTTCCTTGACTGGCAGCTATTACATTTACCCCTTTTGTCGAAAGTGATAAGTTTTGCATATCCGGGTCAAAATTCATATATCCTTTTTGCATCATTCCCAGCATTGCAGGTCTCATACTCTCTACATCTTTGTTGAAAGTGCGAGCGATATCATAGATAGAAACCGTGCTGGTGCTCATTTTTTTTGCAAAATTATTTACTACCACCAATGGGTTAAAGTTGTAGCTAGATGCTGCATTGTTATAACTTTCGGCATTAAAATAATCGAAAGACTCAAAAGTGGCTGGAACAAGATTTTTGGCAGATAGTATTTTGAAATCTATTTTGTCAGTTCCAATATTCCATTGCAAAGCATCAGTTGTAATATAAAGCTTATGATAAGTGTCTTTATACGCCATGTCTTTGAAGCCACCTTTGTCTATTTTTGAAAGTTGAAAATCTTTCGTTTTTTTATTGTATTTTAATTTTACGTTTGGATTGTAAATAGAATCATTTTCTGCAAAATAAATACTGGCAATAGTAGCGTTTGAAGTGATTAAACTATCTGATAATTCAAAATTGCTGCTTATCAACTTTATGATTTTTTTATTATCTTTTTTTATGGTAATGCTAGCATATTTGGCTCCAGTAGACATACTGTAAATCTTTTTTCCAGACATAGAGAAACCACCAATATACTCTAAATCTTTGCCCAAGTTTGACAGAACAACATCATTTCTGAGTGACATAAATTTTGGGAAACTACTTTCAACGTTTTTGGGTCTTTTTTTACTGTCATACTCAAAAACACCTTTTACAGGTGTAGTTAATTGATTGCTATAGTTGAGCTCTGTGTCTTCGCAGGTGATTTTTGGGCTATTTATCCCAAGCCTAAAACTGCCCAGTTTGAAAATTGCAAGCGAAGAAGGGTTGGAGATTTCTTTGAAAGTACCGCTTTGCCCAAACACCATACCGTCTTTGATACTTACAGTTGCTGTAGTGTTGAGGATAGCAATAGAATCTGACGTTGTAGCAACGGTAAGATTGGTATTGGTTAATAAAATTGCAGGTCCTTCTGAAACAATTTGTGGCTTAGATTCGTCAAAATTAGACTCTACTTTTGCCAAAGAAATATTTTCTATAGGTGTGTCCCAGCTGTCAAAATTATTTTGAGGTTTTATGTCTTCAATTGGCTGATTGATAATTACTTTAGGTTTGTTTATCTCTGTTTTTTGGTCGAAATATTGATAACTAATTTGTGCATTAAAACCATATAGCCTATTGAAATTACTGGTATAAATGAGTTGATCATAAAAGAAATTTCTGCTGATACTTATCACGCTAGATAAAGTCTTTGAGTCGCTCTTGTCTAACGTTTTTTGTAAAGTGCTTAGATAGTTTTTTAAGGTTTCGTCAGTTAAATATTTATTTTCAATACCTTTATTTAATCCATCAAAAAACTCTAAAAACGTAGGGTTCAACTTATACCCTTTTTTTACCATATTATTGCACAAAGTGGCAAGTGCAGTTTTATTTTCAGCCGAAATGGTATTTTGAGTCCAATTTGTTTCCAACTTTTTACCCATATCAATCCAAGCAGGCTGTTGGCTGCTTGCCAAAGCACTTTGTAGGTCAGTAATAAAAATGTTTGGATTGTCGGATAGTTTTAAAACCTGAGCTTTAGAATAAATAGCACTTATAAAAAGGCTAATCAATAGCATAAAATATTTTTTCATTTCGATTGTCTCAGATTATTTTTTTTGGATAAAAATTGGCTCTTAAAAAATTATTTAATATTCTTAGAGTTGTTATTTTTGGCTTTAACTATATTACTTGATTAATTTTGTGTCCATTCTCTTGATAACCTCATTTTTATGAAAAACTATCATCAAAATTCCTGTAGTTTCCATGTTGCCATTTTTGTAATTGCCGACTAAATCAAACGTACTAAGGAAACTTTTTATTGTCTTCTCACTTGCGTTTTGAAATAAATTTTCTTTCGATAAGGGTTCAGTATAAAAAAACAAATTACCTTCAGAGTTTTTTTGAATGTTAGCAAAGCTAGGTAATTTTTTTTCTAAATTATACTGATACGCATCCAATACTTCTTGAACTTTTGGGTCTTGAGTTTTGGTTTTTAAAAAGTCGGGTTTGCCAATAAAAATATCAGTACCATCATGCTGACCTATTTTTTTTAAAGAATCAGGGTTTGTCTTAGCAAGAGAAGAATCTGTAAAAAACTCTTTTTTGAAATTCAAAGCCAAATCATCAATACGGGCAATCAACATCGATGAAGTAATTCTCTTTACTTGGCGTTGTTTCATTTCGGCAACAATAGCCTTTGTGTCTAAACGTTGCCTCATATCGCAACCAAACATCAAAATGCTAAAGCATAATAGAGAAATTAAACGCACCTTAAAATCCATGGTTTTGTTGGTTTTAAAAGAAAAATTTGTTTCAGAGACAAATATACCAATCAATTTTTGAAATTTATTTTGAAACCCTCAAAATACACAATTACAAATAAATAGTATTGCTTTGTAGTACTCTTAATAAGTAGTGAAAACAAACAATTTGACTTTGATTTTTTGCTTTTTAACTAAAAAAAGATAAGCTTTGTTAATTATACGATTAACAAATAGCAATTATACTGTATTATGGATGAGATAAATCCAAACAAAGGAAGCGAACGAAAATTGAAAATTGCAATAGGAGTTATTTCTTTTATGGCACTTTCGCTTGGCATATTATACATAAAAGAATTAAAAAATAACCAAAAGAATTTACAGTTAAAT
Organism: Pseudarcicella sp.; assembly: GCA_017988135.1. Taxonomy (GTDB): domain Bacteria; phylum Bacteroidota; class Bacteroidia; order Cytophagales; family Spirosomataceae; genus JAGNSI01. Next base: position 22,404 of record JAGNSI010000013.1, on the reverse strand, counting down.
ATCAGTCAAGCCAAAGAAATATTATCAGCCAATACTCAGCTAGATTCTATCGGCATACAACTTTCTAATAAAATAAAAGAAATTCAAACACTCGGAGGCGATGTTTCGGAGCTTGTCTTGCAAAAACAAAAGCTAATCGACGACAAAGCCCTTCTCGCAGACTCAGAGCATTTTACAAAAAATAAATTTGACCAAAAAATAAAAGAATACATTAAAATTCTTAACAAAAAAGACTCAGAAATTCGTCAATTGAATATAGCTAATGGTCTATTAACAGCACAAAACGACTCATTGAGCAAACAAACTAAAAGCCTATATGATGAAATACAAACAACACAAAAGGCACTAAACGATTCATTATTGAAAGTACGCCAAGCCAACTTAAAAGTAAAAGAAGTGGAGGCTATCAATAAAGGCTTGTCAGAAAAAGTAAATTTAGCATTGGCTCTAAAAGCTGAAAATATAAACGTTTACGCCATTTCACCCAAAGGAAAGCAAAAAGAAGCAAGTACCTATAGGTCAGACAAAGTAGAAAAAATAAGAATAACATTTTATCTAGCACACAACCCCATAGCAGAAAAAGAACATAAAACAATATATCTCAAAATATTAGATCCACAAGGAGCAACACTATCTGACATGGCAAATGGCTCAGGAGTATTTGCTTTCAAAAACAAAGAATATACCTACACCGCTAAACAAAAAATATTTTTTGACGACACCCATCAGACCATTGAATTTATCTATTCACGAGGAGTTGCCTACAAAGAAGGTAAACACATTGTAGAACTATACGCAGAAGGAATAAAAATAGGCGAAGGTTTTTTTGAAGTAAAATAGATGTTACTTTTTTAAATACTGTTTATTAGAATCCTAATTTTGAATTATTTAGAAAAAAAATTTCAAAATTAAAAATGAATAACTATCTTTGCAGTCCTAAATCTAAGCAATTTGGATATTTATACTAAAAGCTTGATAATTAGGTGAGTTGAAAGGGATTCAAGGTGATGATTATTTCTTTTTACTCATACAAACAATAGAATCATCATCGAAACAACAACAACATTCATGGAATTAAAAAACTATGAAACGGTAGTTATTATAACGCCAGCATTGTCTGAGCAACAAATAACCGAAACCGTTGAAAAATTCAAAAAAGTACTTACAGACAACAGCGCCGAAATCGTAAACGAAGAAGCTTGGGGCTCACGTAAGCTAGCTTACCCAATTCAAAACAAACAAACTGGTTTTTATCAAATATTCGAATTCAAAGCAGCACCAACAGTAATTGCAAAGCTAGAGCTAGAATACAAACGTGACGAGCGTATCATCCGTTTCCTAACTACAGCATTAGATAAGCACGCTGTGTTGTACAACGAGAAAAAAAGAAAAGGATTAGTAGGAAAAAAACCAGAAACTAAGGAGGCATAATCATGACATTAGTAAACGAACCAGTAGATAAAAACGCCAATCGCAAAAAGTATTGCCGTTTCAAAAAATCAGGAATCAAATATATCGATTACAAAAACCCTGATTACCTTTTAAAACTAGTAAACGAACAAGGAAGAATACTTCCACGTCGTATTACAGGAACATCTTTGAAATTTCAAAGAAAAGTAGCTCAGGCTATCAAAAGAGCAAGAATATTGGCATTGATGCCATATGTTGCAGATGGACTTAAATAGAATTTGACCTCAAAAATCAAATCATAACAAAGAATTAAAGACTTTAATATACAATGGAACTCATTTTAAAGACTGATATTGCAGGCTTAGGCTATAAAAATGATATCGTAGTTGTAAAGCCAGGATATGGTCGCAACTATCTTATGCCGCAGGGTTTTGCAATAATGGCAACCTCTTCAAACAAGAAGATACTTGCCGAAAACATTAAACAAGCTGCTCACAAAGCAGAAAAATTGAAATTAGACGCACAAGCTATAGCTGATGGTATCGGCGAAATGACACTAGAAATCCCAACTAAAGTGGGTGATAGTGGCAAAATATTTGGCCGTGTTACTAGTATTCAAATTTCTGATTTATTAAGCACTAAAGGTTTTGATGTAGACAGAAAGAAAATTTCTTTCGATTCAGAAGTGAAAAGTGTAGGTGAATACACTGCTACTTTAGATTTACATAAAGAAGTAAAACACAAAGTGAAATTTGTAGTAATTGCAGGGTAATACCTCATTGCTAACTCTAAATTAAGCAAAGCTATAGATATTTATCAAACAGCTTTGCTTATTTTTGTTTTAAAATTTAAAGATAAAAATTCTCTAATTTATTATACTGCTATTTGTGAGATTATGAATAAAAATATATTAAAACGCAGTTTGGTATTTTCTATATTGCTTGTCCTTTGTAAATCTTTAGGCCTAGCCCAAATTACCATATCTTCTCCCGTAATCCGAGAGGTGTTTCAGCGAGACCTTACCAATAAAGCATCTATTTCAATAGTCGGAAGCTATCAAAAACCTATAGACAAAGTTGAAGCAAAATTTACACCAGTAGAAGAAGGTCAAGGCACTGCCATAGACTGGACAACCATTAAAGTTAATCCAGTTGGAGGTTTGTACAAAGGCGATATAATTGTGAAAGGAGGATGGTATAAACTAGAAATAAGAGGGACTTTAAATGGAAATATTGTAGACGAAACGACCCTCGAAAAAGTAGGAGTGGGTGAAGTGTTTTTAATTGCAGGGCAATCAAACGCAGCAGGAGTTTGGTATTCTAAGGCAGAACAAAATGCTTTAGATGTAAATGATGATCGTATCAACTGTGCCAACTTTTACAATGCCACAGATATGGACGCACATACAGATTATCAGGTCGGAGAATATTTTAAATTAGAGCCATCAAACTATGAGTACTCAATAATAGGTTTTGAAAAATTGAAAGGCACTTCAGCGATAGGGCCAAGAGGAAAAGGACCTTACTACTGGGGATTACTTGGTGAAAAACTGGTTCAAAGACTCAATGTTCCAGTGTTATTTTTTAACGCAGCACATTCAGGAACATCTATAAGAAATTGGGTTCAAAGTGCTAAAGGCGAACCAACCGAAAGTGAATTTGTACCAGGAGAATTTTATAAATTTGGTACTCCGTACTCTGCAATGAAGTCTGTCTTGAATTATTATGGAAATAACTTAGGTTTGAGGGCTATTCTTTGGCATCAAGGAGAATCGGATAACTTATTCAAAACCACTCAACAAGATTATTTGAAGGGCTTAGATTATATAATTAAAAAATCGAGAGCAGATTTTAATAAAGACATTCCTTGGGTGGTTGCTCAAGCATCTTTAGTGGATATAAATGAAAGATATTTGCCAGTTATAAATGCTCAAAATGCAATAATATCTTCATCTCAAAATACATTCAAAGGTCCTTCTACGGATTTTATAGAAAATCCAAGGAGTGTATTGGCTGAAAAAGTACATTTTACGCCAACTTTTTATGCCGAAGTAGCAGAAGCTTGGAACCAATCTTTGAATGATGATTTTTTTCTGCGAGCGATCCCTGTTCAAGCAGAAGTAATTCCAGAAGTTTCATTAGAATGTTTTACCGACGATAAATTGATTTTAAAGTTACCAGTTGGCTATAAATCTTATGATTGGTTGGATGATAAATTTGAAAAAGTTGCCTCAGGAGATGCTGTGATTTTGTCTTCAGGAAGTTATACGGCAAGAATTAAAAACAATAATGATAATGTATTGCAAGTTCCACAATTTTCTGTAAAAGCAAATGTAGCACCTGCGAAGCCAGTTGTTTCTATTCTAGAAGGTACACAAGAATTTTGTGAAGGCACAAAAGTAAAACTTACAGCTGATAATGGGTCTATATTTAATTGGTCAAATGGTATGAATACCAAAGAAATACAAGTAGATAGTTCTCAATTTTTATCTCTAACTATAATTGATGCCAATGGTTGTTTATCGCCTGTTTCAAATGATTTGAAGTTGACTAGAAAACCAAGACCCAAACAGATTCCTTTTATAACCAATACTGTAGGAGCTACAACTTTTTGTGAAGGTCAGTCGGTTACATTATCTTCATCGTCGCAAGGTTCAGAAGGTGGCTATATATGGAGCAATGGTGCCACCACTAAAGATATAAAATCAACCGAATCTGGAGATTTTTCAGTACAAGTGAAAGGAGTAAATGGTTGTGCTTCTGTTTCTTCGGCAATAGTTACGGTAAAAGTTTATGATGTGCCAGAAAGTCCAGTAGTTTCAGTAGCAGCTACTCAAGATACTGTTTTTTGTGAAGGTAATTCGGTTACATTAAAAATAGATAACCCTACTTTGGGGATAACTTGGCTAATTGATTCACGAGATGTTGCGTCAAGTATTGTAGCAAAAACTTCGGGAGTTTACCAAGCTGTTTATAATCAGACATACGAAAATGGTAGATTTGGTTGTGTATCTAAGCCATCAGAACCCATTTATGTAAGTGTAAAGCCAAATCCAGCACCATTTCAACTTACAACTTTACCTTTTAATATAGAGGCTAAGTCAATCGAAATGCCAACAGAATTTATTTGGTCTTTTAACGATCAAGTGTTAAAAGATATAAAAGCAAACAAGATAAAAACCCAAAAAGAAGGCAAATACAGTGTTATAGCTAGAAATATATATGAGCGAGTAGGCGAACCCTTAGTTTGTGCGATTGAACCTCAATCTATTATTTTCACTTTGCCCAACTCTGATTCAGATTTGATAGTATTTCCAAATCCTAGTTTAGATGGTAATTTTAAAATAGCCTCTAAAAAAGATATAGAAGAAGCTATTATGAAGATTTATTCTCCAGCAGGTTTTTTGATTCATAAAACATCCTTTCCAGTAATTGATGAAATAAAGAATCTTGATTTGGGTGGATTAGTAGAAGGTGTTTATGTTATGAAAGTTGAAAGTAAAGAAGGCGTAATTTTTACTAAAAACTTATTAATTAAGAAATGATTTTTGAAAAGTGAAGCCTAAAAAACTTCACTTTTTTTATTTTTAAAGCCTAGTAATTTTCAAAGGAAGCTTAATTTAGGCTATCAAACTTTAGTTATCTGTAAGTTTTTCAACTAGTTTTGATATCCTCCACGCTAAAACTGATACAAAAGTGCGTTACAGTGCATTCCCGCACCAACAGAAGCAAATACTACTTTGTCGCCTTTTTTGAATTGGTATTCGCCCAATTGTTGATGCAAAATCAAATCCATCATAGTGGGTATACTTGCAACAGAAGTGTTACCTAAAAACGATATGGTGGTAGGTATTTTCTGGGTAAAATCAGGGTTCGAAACAGAGTATAAATCAGCTAAGTTGTTAGCTATTGCCTGTAGCATTTTGGCATTGGCTTGGTGAAACAAAAACATATCAATGTCTTCCAACTCTAAATTGGCTTTATCTAAAGTCTTTTTTATAACCTGAGGTACCCAAGTAGTGGCGTATTTATAGACTTCTTTGCCATTCATGTGAAAAAAACAATTGCCTTTTTGGTCGGCTTGATAAGATTTTGCCAGCAAAATACTGTTGAGGTCGTCTTGTGCATGCGAAAAGGTGCTATATGCTAATATTCCAGCATTGCTGTTTGGTTTTTCGTTTCGAGACAATATACAAGCACCGCAACCATCGGCAAGTATCATAGAGTCTAAATCGTGTGGGTCAAGCATTCTTGAGGCTACTTCAATGCCCAATACCAATATATGGTTGGCTTCACCTCTGGCTATAGCCTGTTCTGCCTGTATCAAAGCTTGAACCCAGCCTGGGCAACCAAACAATATATCATAAGCAAAACACTCATAGTTGGTACATCCAATGGCATTTTTTAGCAATGCTGCCATATTGGGAACGGTATGAAACGCATGCTCGCCGACCAACACATTGCCTGCGTTGTGGGCTACTATTATGCCTGATAAATCGTTTACTGAAATGCCTGCATCTGCTATTGTATTGAGTGCAGTAGTGGTCATCAATGGGACCGAATCTTGGTCAAACGGAACGTATCTGCGCTCTGTAATACCTGTGATAGCTTCTAACTTAGCTATAATCTCATGGCTTGGTTTTTCGTTTTTTTCGCCTAGGGGTGTATAAAAATTATGTTGTAAAAAATAATCGTTTTTTACGAGCATTGCTGGAAGTGCACTTCCCGTTCCTGTAATAAAGGCTTTCAAATTCTGATAATAATTTAATTTATAGAAAAAAAAATTTATGTTTACTCAAGCAAAAAACTTCTTTTTGATGATTGTTTAAGCTTTTTTAAATAAATAAGATTTCAATGGTGTAACTGGGTTTTGGATTAATGTTTTTTGTCGAAAACAATAAAATAAAATAGCAAAAAATATCCCCAAAACACTACCAGCAAGAATATCTTCTGGGAAATGTTGAAATAAATATACCCTTGAAAAGCCTGTCATAATGGCAAAAAATAAATATACAAGACTATATTTTTTATTGTTATTGAATAAGGCAAGTGATGTGAAAAGCAAAAAACTAGTGGTAGTATGACCCGATGGGAAACTATTGTAAATATTTACATTTTCATTGGGAACAAAACGCCAAAGATATTCAACATCTTTGAAATACAGTTTGGGTCTGCTGGTGTCAAAAGCTAACTTTAATATTCTTACAACTAATGCGCTGGTAATTAAAGACAAAAGCAAAGTGAGTGATTTTGAATAATCTATAAATAAATAGGCGATTATGATAGAAAGAAAAAAAAGTGGCTCACCAAGGCTGCTTGACATTTGAAAAAAAGCATTCCCCAAATGGCAAACTGCGTGATTGACGCAAGCCATTTGCTCGAATTTTGTGTGGGTTATAGTCCAAATTAATACAAAGCTAAAAAGTATCAAATATGCACTCCAATAGGTAATATTAGTTTGTAAAATTTTTCGAATCATTGGTTTGAGTATTTTCTAAACCAGCTTCCAATTTTTAATTCTAAAACTCCCCAAATGGCTTCTTTGAATATGCCAGGTGACATTTTTGATTCGCCTTTGGTTCTATCTGTAAAAATAATGGGTACTTCTGTTATCTTGAAACCGTGTTTCCAAGTAGTAAACTTCATTTCTACTTGAAAAGCATATCCAATAAATTTTATTTTATCTAAATCTATGGTTTTGAGTACATTTATTTTGTAACATTTAAAACCTGCAGTAGCGTCCATAATTTTCATTCCAGTGATAAGTCTCACATAATATCCTGCAAAATATGACATCAAAACCCTGCCTATTGGCCAGTTTACTACATTTACACCGTTGATATACCGAGAGCCTATTGCTAAGTCTGCTCCTTGTTGCTCGCAAGCATTATAAAGAGCTACCAAGTCTTCTGGATTGTGTGAAAAGTCGGCATCCATTTCAAAAACATATTGATAACCTTTTTCTTTGGCATATTTAAACCCACATATATAGGCTGTTCCTAAGCCTAGTTTTCCAGATCGTTCTATCAGAAAAAGTCTTTCTGTGAACTCATTTTGAAGTGTTTTTACTACTTGAGCTGTGCCGTCTGGTGAGCCGTCGTCTACTATCAAGACATCAAAGTCTGGTTGTAAGCTCATTACTTTTCGGATAATAGCCTCAATATTTTCAATCTCCTTATACGTTGGTATGATTACAATCCGCTGTTTCATCCTTGTGTTATCTTTATATTTTTGATAGTGCAAAAGCTCCTTGGTACTTTATAAACTATTTTTTTAAATTTTAAACATGCCAATTTTTATCAATAATAGGGATAAATGTATTGGCGATCCATGTAACTTTTGTGTTTTTGGTATTCTTGTTTTCTGAAATCTTTCACAGAGCGTCGTTCTTTTTGACTTTTGAGATACATTTCAAGTTGATTTTTAGCTTTTTCGTTTTCTCTTTCTAGGCTGTCAATCTCTTTTATACTTAATACAACTTGTTTGTATATTTTTATAAAAGTTTCTTGTTTGCCTACATAATAATTGTAACTTTTTCTGAATGTAGCTGTATCTGTTTGGTTTTTTTTAAAGACATCTGCCTTGAAATGCTCAAAAACAAACTGGCTACTGTCGGTGTTTGAAATACTTTTAACATTTACTTTAGCTTCTAGTAAGTGTAAATCTACCAATAATTGGGTCATTGCATCTTCAGGAAGCAAATTGTCTGGCTCTTTATTACTTTTACAAGCGATTAGCAAAAATATACAAAATAAATATTTCAAGGATTTCATTTTATTTAGCCCATTTTAATACCATTTGTCTATTTTTTAATAAAACCAGTGAAAACAAGAATTGTGCTATGTTTTTTATTTTAGTTTTTTTTAAAAATATTTCTTTACAAAAGGTTGTAAAATCTTGGCATTTCAGTATTCAAAGCTTCAAAAATACAAGGTTTTTGGCTAGTATGAAGCTGTAAAGATTAAATTATGCTAATTTTATAACAAATTTTAAGGATTATGGTGTTTTATAATCTAAAATTCAGGTTAAAAGTTGATTTTTGGGATTAAAATACATTTAAAAGCATGCTTGCAAAAGAATTTATAGCCAAACTTACTAAATACGAAATTAAAATTCGTCAGGCTGTACATTCGCACATGAGGGGCAATTATCACTCTATTTTCAACGGAACAGGGATAGAATTTAGCGACCATCGTGAGTATCAATATGGAGCCGATGTAAGGCTGATAGATTGGAATGCTTCTGCCAAAGGACATGGCGTGTTTGTGAAAAAATACAAAGAAGATAAAGAACAAACCGTTTTTTTTGTGGTAGACGTAAGTGGTTCGCAAGAAGTGGGCAGGTCTGCTCGGTTAAAAATAGATACTTCCAAAGAAATAGCTGGTGTACTTTCATTGTCGGCAATCAAAGAAGCTAGCAATGTAGGTTTATATTGTTTTTCTGACAGAAAAGAAAAATATATAAAGCCCGAAAATTCAATGAAACATGGTTATCATACAGTAATGGAACTCTTTAAGCTAAAACCAGAATCTAAGAAAACTGATATCGCAAAGGCAATAATTTTTACTTTAAATATTTTAAAAAAAAGGAGTTTGGTGATTTTGATTTCAGATTTTATTGATGAAAATTATGGAGACAAACTCAAAGCTTTAGCCCGCAAACACGATCTTATAGTTATTCATGTTTATGACCAAACCGAAACGAGCTTGCCCAAATTAGGCATTATACCTATTTATGATACCGAAACACAACAAACAGTTTGGGTGAATACTTCGTCGCCAGGATTCAGAAATAATATGAAAATGGTATACCATGAAAACGCTCATCAGTTGGAACAAATATGTAAAGAAAATAATGCCAATTATTTGTCGCTAGATATAGCAGAAGACTATGTTCCAAAGCTTGTTAGATTATTTAAAGTAAGAAAATGAAATATTTCAACCCATTCTTTGCTTTGCATAAAACTTTTTGTTGGATAGCTTTTTGTTTGTTATTCACGGGAGAGGGCATTTGGGCCCAAAAACCTGTTGGCAAATTTCTTATCGATACTTTTAATATTGGAATGCCTATCAAGTATACTTTGAGCTATAGGCATAAACCTTCGTTAGATGTATTTTTCCCTGATAGTACTTACGATTTTACACCTTTTGAGGTGATTAGTTATGACTTTATACCTACATCTACCAATCAATTAGGTAGTTTAGATTCGGTGACTTATACATTGGTTTCGTTTCGAGATGATGCCAAGCAGGGGCTTCGATTGCCTGTTTTTGTGCGTTCAGAAACAGATTGTACGCAAGTTTTTACAAATACAAAATATGTTTTTTTGAGAAAAAATGTACCTTTAAGTGACAAACTTTCGTTATCAAACCTGAAACACAAAAACAACCTTGATGCCATTGATCCTCAAGCAAACTATCCTTTAATAGCCATTTTGTCGTTTTGTTTTATATTGTTGGCTTTGCTTATTAATAATTTTTTTGGAGACGCTATTTTAAGACAAATAAGTTTGTTCAGATTCAAAAGACGTTTTGATGACTTTAATAAAAATTTTCAAAAATTGAGTTCAACTTTGGAAGGAGAACGAGATAGCGTGCTTCTAAATATAGAACGTGCTGTGATTTTATGGAAAAAATACATAGAACGAATTGAAAATAAGCCATTTACTACTTTTACAACCAAAGAAATATTAGATAATCTTAAGGATGAACGTCTCAACGACGCATTAAAAGAAATAGACTCTACCATATATGGTGGCTTGGTTTCGTCTAAAACTAAGGTTTCGTTAGAAATATTAAATAACCTTGCAAGGGGTTTGTATATAGAAAAAAGAAAGCAATTTTTATCACAGAAAAACGTCATTCATTTTGAACAATCGCCTGAATTTATTCAGGTGAACCAATAAATAATACACAATGCAAACACCTTTTAATTCTTTTTTGGCAACCAAATCTAATACCTTTTTGCTTTACCTAGCTTATATTTTGGTGGGTGTGAGTGCTGTGTATTTTGGCTTTAATTACTTTTTTGGTATCGATTCGGTGCTTCATTGGGATATTTTGAGCGAATTGTCTGAAGTACCCGTAGTGATAGATTCTTTTAAATTGCCCAACGAAACTTTGCAAATACCTGGAAAAGCTTTTGTGGTAAATGAGCAATATTTGGCTTCTAAAATGGCTGTAAATGTGTGGTCTAGCTATTTGTTTTTAGGCTTATTTTACCTAGGTTTTGCACTCATACTTGCAAGTATGCCCGATATGACTCAAACCAATTATTTAATAGCAGCTGGTATTGTGATTGCATTGGTGGTAAGTGCCAATGTTTCTATGGTTTTCAATGCTACATCCACTATTAGTAATGCGGTGATTCTGGTAATAATACTTGGGTCAAATTATTATTTTCATGCTTTTAATAGAGGATTTTCTCTTGTAAAAAGGAGTCTTTTTTATTTTTTAATACTCTTAATTATTGGTTTGTACATTTATTTTAAAGCAGAAATTACCTCTCCATTTCTTTTGTTGGCCAGCTATCGTACCATTGTAGGATTGTGCTTAACTACTGTTTTTAGTTTTTTAGTGGCGATAGAAATATTGTTTTTTTTCTTAAAAATCACCACATCTATCAATAGTAAATCATCTATGAAAAACTTTATGTTGGTGAGTTTTTTGTATTTAATCAATGTCTTTTATAGCTACCTTTTAGCGAATAAAATGGTAGACTGGGGGATACTTTATCTGAGTCCGTTTTTGATTATATTTTTGTCTGTATTGGCAGGTTTATATAGAAAACATAAAAACGTTAGTACTTATTCTCCTTTTTTTGATTTTCATCATTCTGGTATTTTTACTTATTGTGGTCTTGCAATTATAGCTTTTGCTACTTTTGGCGAAGCTTTTGGCAATGCCAATGACCCGCTCCAAGAAGCGCTGGAAGATGGTATTTTATATTCGCACTTGATTGTAGGTTTTTTGTTTGTTGTATATGTACTGCTCAATTTTTATAAATTATTTGCAAAAGGCTTGGAGGTACACAAGGTAGTATTTCGCAACGATGCTCGTTTACCACTTTGGTTGTTTAGGGCAATGGCGATATTTGTAATTATGGCTATGTTGTTTCAAAAACAGTTTTTCCCAGTTGGTCAAGCAATTGCTGGGCATTTCAATGCTGTGGCAGATTATTATGCACATACTGGAGACTACAAATATGCTGAAATTCAATATAAACTTGCACTGGATAGAGAAGATAGAAATCATAAGTCAAACTACGCTTTGGCAAGTCTTGCTATTGCTCAAAACGACAATACTACCGCTGCTTTATATTTCAGAAAAGCTTTGGCTAAAAACCCTTCTCATTTTGCATTTGAAGGTTTGAGCCGCTCTTTTTTTGAAGGCGAACGTTTTTTTGATGCAATGTTTACTTTAAAAGAAGGGTTACAAAAATTCCCCAATTCGCCTCAACTTTTGACAGACTTAGCTTATCTTTATTCTAAAGCCAATTTGCCAGACTCAAGCTTGCTTTATTACGAATTGGCATTAAAATATGCTTCAGATAAAAATATTCCAGCAACTAATGTTTTAGGTTTTTGGGCAAAAAATGCTCAGCAAAGTAGTATAAATGGTGTACTCGAAAACACACAAAATTTTTCATATAATGCTTTTAATGCCAATAAAATAGCCTTACAAATGCGAGCCGAACAACGTTTTCAGGGAAATTTTAGCTTTAATGAAAAAGATTCTGTGCTGAATGTTGCCAATTTTGCAATGCTTTATAACCAAACTTTATTTCAAAAAGGCAAAGGTGATATATTGCCTTTAGAACACTTGGCTATGCTTACCGAAAACGAAACGGATTCGGAAGATTTGACCTTTGCTGCTGCCATTCAAACGTATTATAAAGAAGATAAAATAAAAGCTTTTCAGAGCTTAAGTAATTGGACTAAAAGTGATACTTCGAGCCAAAAAGCTAAATATTTTGCTATTTTACTCAATACTTTTATTAAAAATGAAAGTGAAGACAAAGTTATTTCAAATCCTAATAATGATTGGACTGGCAACATTTTAAATCAAAACCCTCTGAATGTAAACGTAGTTCAAAATGCGATTGAACAACTCAATAAGGCTAACAAAAAGCCTGAAGCTTATCAAGTAGCACTAAATGCAATCAACTGGCGTAAAAATTCTCCATTACTTTATCGACTTTATTGTTTACAGTCTTTGAAAATAGGCATGCCTGAATACGGACAAAATGCTCTGGAAAAATTAAAACAATTATCGGAAGAAGAGTACAAAGCTTTTTTACCCCAATACAATGCTATATTACAAAATATAGAAAAAGAGAAAAGCCAATTTAAATAAAATTAGCCATGCAAATCATAGCAACTGATCATATATCAAGACATTACGTCATGGGCGAAGAAGTGATACAGGCTTTACAGGAGGTAAGTATTGGTATTAATAAAGGCGAATATGTTGCTTTTATGGGTCCTTCTGGGTCTGGCAAATCTACTTTAATGAATATTATTGGTTGTTTGGACACGCCTAGTACGGGAAAATACATTTTAAACGAACAAGACGTAAGCCTAATGACAGAAAATCAATTGGCTAAAGTAAGAAACAAAGAAATTGGCTTTATTTTTCAGACTTTCAATCTTCTTCCAAGGCAAACGGCTCTTGAAAATGTAGCTTTGCCTTTGGTATATGCTGGATATTCAAAGACCGATAGGTTAGAAAAAGCCATGAATGTGCTGAAAAGTGTTGGCTTAGAGCATAGAGCAGGGCATCGCCCAAACGAACTTTCGGGTGGACAAAGACAAAGGGTTGCTATAGCAAGAGCACTCGTAAACGATCCCTCTATTTTGTTGGCTGATGAACCAACAGGTAATTTAGATACCAAAACTTCTTACGAAATTATGGATTTATTCCATGAACTGCACCAAAAAGGCAATACCATTGTGATAGTTACTCACGAGGAAGATATTGCCCAATATGCCCACAGAATAATAAAATTAAGAGATGGATTAGTGGCAAGTGATGTGCAAAATATGGACATACATAATCCAAAAAATAGAATTTTGGCGTAAATTAATGTCAATATGTATAATCTTTATAAATAATTCTAATAAAAATCGAACCAATTTTTTATCTAAGAATTGGTTCGATTTTTTATTTCTATCTTATTTTTTAATAGTAGAAATTACTGACAAGTAGTTACTTTATTGTTTTCACTATTGTTGAAAATTTTAGTATTTGAAGTTGTTTTAGCATAACTGCTACAGTTGTTACCTTGTATAAAGTAAGTTTTGTTGCTTACAGAGTTTCCATTTGTTCCAAAACTATACAGAGGCGATGCCGTTTTTCCTACATTGGTTGTGAATTTTAATCCACCGTTTACCATCTTAAAAGTTCTACTAATTTTGTCTGTTGCTGCTTCTGCACCTGTGTTTGAATTTCCAGCGAAGGCTATTACTCCTTGGTTATATGAAGTAGAATTGTGCTGAATAGTTACATTGTCTATCGTTACGATATTTCCATTTTTTGTATCACTCCATCCATTCTGAATTGGAGAGCCGTTTTTATTGTGAACTATTGTGGTGTTTTTGATGGTATAATTGCCATAATACACTTTAAATGAATCGTCGTTTGTGTTTAAATAGCAGTCTGTATATATGCTACCATCTCCACCACTGAATCCATCTGTGTTGCAAGTAGTGCATCCTGTGTCATCTATCATAGATACATGATTAGCAATAACAGGTGCTTTTAGTGCTCTCATGTGATAACCTGCTGGGTTTTTGCTAGTAAAGTTTTTAAGAATTAGTTTTTTTGAAAAATTGGTAGCATCTATTCCATGTACACCTCTGTCGGCAGGCAGTGACCCCAAAAGAATAGATCTATTTTGACTTTGACCTCTTATGATCAAGTTTGTAGTCCTGTTGTCTGGCACCACAATGTTTCCAGTAATAGTAACCCCATCGTTAATCACTATTTCTGCAATTTTTGCTTCAACTTTGTAAGTAGATATATTTTCATTCCTATCAAAAGTTAGAACAGAATCTACAATTTTTCGTGCGGAATTTGAATTTACACTTGAAGTTGGTTGTACATCACTAGCTATACTTGTGGATTCAGAACAGCTATTGATTAAACAAAGGGCTATTCCAGTAGCGAATAGCATTTTAGGATTTCCAAGAATTTGGAAACCGAAGCGTTTTTGTGCTTGGGTCATTTTTTTTGATTGATTGTTTTTGTGAATAATAAATTACAAGGCAAAATTGAAATAATGATTTCAATTTCTATTGCTCTAAAGTTTTTTTTAGGAACCTTAAAATGTAAATATTTTATTTATTGATTGTATTTTATTTATACTTTTTGCCTCCTAAGGGCTTAATATTAAATTAGTTGGGTGTTTTTTGTGAATTATTTTAAGTAAGCGATATTTTATATTAAAGCTATGCAGTTACTTTTTTGAAGCTATGTTTATACAATATATAAAGCAAGAATAAATGGTATTTTTTTTAGTTTTGGCTTGTTTGAATAGTTATATTTTTTCTTTAAACGTTGAAATTTTTATACGAATGTAAATGTTTAATTTTGAGCTTTATCAAACATTTTTAATATTCTAGCTCCTTTAAATGTTCCATTTTGAGGAGCTTTTTTACTAACCTTTCGTGTTTTGAAGATTTACCTCTTACTATCCAATATCCTGTAAGTATTTGATTGTTAATATTTTGCTTTCCCTGTACTGCTTCAACTCTTGAATCTTTAAATATTCCATTTAATTTTTCGTAAATATTAGAAGAATAGGGGATTACGATTTTGTATGATTTGGATTGCCCTAGTTTAGACATCCATTTTTCTATGATTACAAAAACTGCCAGTACAAAATATACTATAAAAGTACCTAAAAATGAAAGCAAAATATTCCCTTCGCCAATAGCCATTCCCAAGGCAGCAGTTATCCAAATAATTACAGCAGTGGTAAGACCTTTTATACGGTCATCAATTTTAAAAATAACACCAGCACCCAAAAAACCTATTCCAGTGACAATATTAGCTGCAATACGATCGTCAGAAATGCCATTGCCCATTTTTTGAGACAAAATGGTAAATATAGTAGACCCAACACTTATCAATGTAAAAGTACGCAAGCCAGCAGATTTGCTTTGATACTCTCTTTCTGCACCTATAAATGCCCCAACCAAAGCCGATGCTAACAGTTTTATAAAATCTTCATTTTGTAAGATGTCTTTGAATAACATTTGTAGCTCTTCCATATTATTCTTTATTTTAAAAAAAAGCCTTCAAGTATAATTTTGAAGGCTTTTGGGTATTTGTATTATTTTTTTTTGTCGGCAGTAAGTACTATACCTAGTTTGAGCCGAGTGCCTATGTCGTAAAGATCTGTTAAATCTTGAACAGTTCGATTTTTGTCTATTCTTACTACTAAAGTTTCTGCTTTTTTAAGTTCTTTTTCTGCAGCAAGGCTAGCTTCCAAATTTTCTGGAGTTACTGGTTTTCCTTCAATAAAAAAGTTTTTATTCTCGTCTATAGACAATTTTACCACATCTTTGGGCGGGCTACTTGCAGTAGACGATTCGGGTAATAATACTTTTATAGCGTCTGGGCTAGCCAAAGTAGATATCATCAAGAAAAACATCAGCAAAAAGAAAAGTATATCTGCCAATGCACCTGTTTCAACCTCTGGCTGCTCACGTAGTCGTTTTCTGAAATTCATTCTTTGGTGTGGTTATTTAGTTACTGGTTTGTGCAAAATATCCAAAAAGTCTATCGCTGTTAATTCCATTTTGTTTACACCTCTGTCTATCAATGCAGTAAGAATGGTATAAAATAAATAAGCCAAAATACCTACTATCAAACCCGTTGCCGATGATACCATTTTTTGATATATACCGCCAGCAATGGTACTTATGTTGATATCGTTATTTATTTGAATACTGTGAAAAGTGGTAATCATACCAGCAACTGTACCCAAAAAGCCAAACATTGGTGCCATTTTGGCAACAGCATTCAGAATACCTAAGTTTTTTTCCATGTTATACAATTCTACCCTAGCTGTATTTTCTATAGCACGCTCTATGTCTGTAATGGGCGAACCAATACGAGTCAAACCTTTTTCTAATAGTTTAGCTATCGGGAATTGTGAGCTTTTACAATAGTTTATTGCCGATTGCACATTGCCACTCATCAACATCTCTTTGATTGTAAAAAGGAAATTATTGTCTAATTTCGAAGCTTTACTGATATAGAAATACCTTTCGAAAAATATATAAACAGACAGTACAAATAGAATTCCTATAGGAATCATTACATATCCGCCTTTGGTTAATAAATCAATAACCGAAAAACTTTGGTCTACTTTGCTGGGAGCTTGCCCGTTGATAGCATTACTAATAGTGTCTGCTACAAAATTCGTTTGAGCCTGAAGTAATATTGAGTTTAATGAAAATGTCATATGAGGCTATGATAAAAATTGAATAGTTTTTGAATTAATTTACAAGAATAACGAAAAAAACTGATTTTATGTACATTGTGCTTTAAATTAAACATTTGATAGGCAAATGGCGTTATAACAGTTTAATTTTTTAAAAATATCACTCTAACAAGAATTTAAATTAAATATCTTATAATGAGGATATTATGTTTTGGTAAAATTTTGCATATTATTTTAGTATTAAAAAATATTCAACTTTGTTTTAAATTTTCGTATAAAAGCTTTATAAATAACATTTTACCCGTAAATTTGCCCAAAATAGTATTAACCAAAAGCACTATTACAAAAATGGAATCGGTAGAAGAAAAAAAAAGATATTCAGAAGAAGAATTAAAGGAATTTGAGGAGATTTTAACCCAAAAACTTAATGATACCAGAAATGAATTAAACTACATTAAAGGTTCTTTAAACAAAAGAAACGACCCCGGTACAGATACTACAGCAGGTAATACCAAACTCATGGAAGACGGTGCTGATACATCTGAAAAAGAAAATTTAAGCCAACTGGCAGGTAGATTGCAGAAATTTGCAACCCAACTAGAAAACGCTTTAATCAGAATCAAAAAAGGAACTTA
The DNA here is from genome assembly GCA_017988135.1 of Pseudarcicella sp. Taxonomy (GTDB): domain Bacteria; phylum Bacteroidota; class Bacteroidia; order Cytophagales; family Spirosomataceae; genus JAGNSI01. The sequence goes on along the minus strand of JAGNSI010000013.1, from coordinate 4,910 downwards.
CGGTGTATGCGTAGATACTGGCAAGCTAATACCCAAAGAACGCTTGAGAGCAGTACCACATACCCAGCAAACTATAGAAGCAAAATTGATGAGTCAGAAATAATAGCTCATAAACCATTAAATTCGATGACAAATTCTTATACAGAGTTTGTCATCATTTTTTTGTCTTCATTTTAACAAAGAATACCAATATGACATCATTCAACCTATTACTAGATTCTTTATACGAGACTTTTCAAGAAAAAAGCATTACCAAACGTCGATTTGGTTATTTACATTTACAAAATTTGATAGACAAAATCCTAGCATTAGGGAATTTTGAAGTATATGAAACCAGCCAATCTACCGAAGAAAGAACGATAAAAGTTTTGAAAATTGGCACTGGTAAAACAAAAATATTACTTTGGTCGCAAATGCACGGCGATGAAGCTACTGCCACAATGGCATTGGTAGATATTTTCAATTTTTTCAATATAGATAGTCCTGAATTAAATGATTTCAAAAGGCACATTTTAGCCGAATGTACGTTATATTTTGTGCCAATGCTCAACCCAGACGGAGCCGAAGCTTGGACACGACACACTGCATTGGGAATAGACATGAATCGTGATGCATTATCCTTGCAAACACCCGAAGGAAAATTCTTAAAACACCTGCAAAATACTATTCGCCCAGATTTCGGGTTCAATCTTCATGACCAACACCGTAGGTATTCGGCTGGCAACACTGGTAACCTTGCTACCATTACTTTTTTGGCAACTGCATTTGACGAGCAACAAAGCATGAATGCTACTCGTGAAAACGCTGTAAAAGTAATAGTAGCCATGCAAAGTGTTTTGGAAAATCACATTCCTCAAAATATGGCAAAATGGCCTGCCGACTTTGAGCCAAGGGCGTTTGGTGATAATATCCAAAAATGGGGTACTTCGTTAATATTGTTAGAATCTGGTGGACACAAAGACGATTTTGAGAAAATGTATATCCGAAAACTCAATTTCTTGGCCATTTTGTCGGGGTTTTATGCCATAGCCACAAAGTCATTCGCATTATTACCTACTCAAAATTATGATCAGTTACCATTAAATGGAAAATCTATCTTTGATTTAATAATAAGAAACATTACTGTTTTGAAAAATAAATCATCTTATAAAGTAGACTTAGGGATAAATATTGAAGAAAAAGCCATATCCAACAGCTCAGATTTTGAAACAATAGCGGTGATAGAAGACATAGGCGATTTGTCGGTATTTTGGGGAACATCAGAACTTAATGCTGAAGGCTTGTGTCTTGCTCAAGAAAATGAACTAATTTTGGGACAAAATTCAACATTTGACATTTGTGACCAACAACAAAAAATAGTTTATCGGGTAGCGAATGGCAAAATTATTAATGTAAAATAACAAAAAACGAAATCATGGAGAATCCAGTAATCATATTCGGAGCAGGTAGTATGGGTGCAGTTGCCTTAGATATTTTTAGGCTAAATAATGTTATTGCCTACTGTTTTTTGGATGATGACAAAAAAACGCACCAAACCGAAATAGAAGATGTAGTAGTAATGGGGAGCACAGACGATGAAGGTTTTACCAAATTGATTGGGCAAAAGTGTGAAGCTTTCGTGGCAATTGACGATAAAAAGGTAAGGAAAAATATCGTGGAAATGCTTCACGAAAAACGCAAAACACAGCCCGTAAATGCTGTTCACCCCAATACCACCATAGCCGAATCTTCATCTATTGGTCATGGTAATCTAATCTCGGCTGGTGCTATTATTGGTGCAAGAGCTACAATTGGAAATCACTGTATGTTACACAATAATGTTGTGATAGAAGCCGACGTTAAAGTGGGTGACTTTGTACAAATAGGAGCAGGAGCTATAGTGGGAGCAAGCACTCAAATAGCCGAAAATGTATTTATTGGCTCTGGAGCAGTTATTGTGGGAAATATAAGTATTGGTAAAGGAGCAAGAATAGGTGCTGGTTCGGTAGTAGTAAATAATATTGAAGCAAGAGACACTGTATTCGGCAATCCTGCAACTAGTATTGGTTAGTTAAGGTATTGACATAAAGTATATTATAGTTTTCAAATGTTAAAAAAAATCCATATTGATTAGATCGATATGGATTTTTTTTGTTTTTATCTTTTTCTTCTAGATTCTTTTTTAGGTTTTGATTTACTCGAAAATCTAGTATTCTTGTCGCTTCTTTTAGAAAAACTGTCTAATTTCGACTCCCTTCTGTTAGAACGACCTTTCCTGAATTCGGGCATATCTACCAACTCAAGATCCATACTTCTTCTGGCAAGATTGCACTCTTTTACACTTACTTTTACTTTGTCACCAAAAGTAAATACACGGCCGTTACTTTGTCCTACAATTCTGAAATTTTCTTTATCTAAATCGTAATAATCGTCTTTAAGGTCTGCCATTCTTACTAAACCTTCGCATGCGGTGTCGGTAATTTCTACAAAAATTCCAAATTCGGTAACTCCTGTAATGATACCTTCAAACTGCTTGTTTTCTTCCATCAAGCTCATGTATTCTACTTGCTTGTATTTTATAGAAGCACGCTCTGCCTCATTGGCAAGACGCTCCATATCTGAGCTATGCTTACATTTGGCTTCTATGCTGGCACGTTCTTGAGGTGAGCCTCCGTCTAAATAATGTTGCAAAAGTCTATGAGCTATAACATCTGGGTATCTTCTAATAGGGCTTGTAAAGTGCGAATAAAATGGAAATGCCAAGCCAAAATGCCCTATAGCCTCTGTGCTATAACGTGCCTTCGACATCGTTCTGATAGCAAGATTTTCAAGAATATTTTGTTCTGGTTTTCCTTCTATTTTTTGTAATAAATTATTGAGCGAAGCACTTATGCCTGCACCTTCTGTGGTGATGTCGTAGCCAAATTTTTTGGTAAAAGTAGCCAAACCTTTCAATCTATCTGTATCTGGAGCTTCATGGATACGGTAGACCATGGTGTTTAAAGGTTCTTCTTTGCGTAAATTCCTTACATATTCAGCTACTCTTTTATTGGCAAGAAGCATAAATTCTTCAATGAGCTTATGTGTTTCTTTTCTTTCTTTTTGATACACAGAAAGGGGCTTGCCATTTTCGTCTAATTTAAACTTGACTTCTATGGTTTCGAAGTTTACAGCGCCATTTGCAAAACGTTTGTTTCTGAAGTTTTGAGCCAAATTATTCAAAACGTTTAATTCTTTTGAATAATTATTCGTTTTTTGACTATTTTCTTCTTCAGTTGCTATTTTCTTTTTAGTTGTTTTCTTTTTGGGAGTTTCTTCAATTGGTGCTTCTTGAACTTCTTGACCATTGGCTAGCTCGTCTAAAACTATTTGTGCTTCTTCGTAACTAAACCTTTTGTCAGAATGAATCACTGTTCTACCAAACCATTCTTTTTCGATTTTTGCATCTGGGGTGATATCAAAAACAGCCGAAAAAGTAAGTTTGTCTTCGTTTGGTCTTAAAGAACAAAGTTCGTTTGATAATTTTTCAGGCAACATCGGAACTACCCTGTCTACCAAATATATTGAAGTTGCTCTTTTGAAAGCTTCTTCTTCCAATATAGAGCCTGGTTTTACATAATGTGAAACGTCTGCTATGTGTACGCCTATTTGATAGTTGCCATTTTCAAGCAATTCGAAACTTATGGCATCGTCAAAATCTTTGGCATCGTGTGGGTCTATGGTAAAAGTGGTCGTATTTCTAAAATCACGTCTTTGAGCTATTTCTTCTTCTGTTATTTTTTCGGAAATACATTTGGCATCTAGCTCTACGCTTTCTGGAAAGCTAATTGGTAAGCCAAATTCTGCTAAGATAGCGTGCATTTCGGTATTGTTTTCACCAGCTTTGCCCAATACTTCTTTTACGAAGCCTTCCATTTTCTTTTCGTCGTCTGCCCATTTGGTGACTTTTACGATTACTTTTTCGCCATTTTTTGCTTTTTTTATGCTTTCTAAGGGTACAAAAATATCTTGATAAAGTTTTTTGGAATCGGGTACTACAAAAGCGTATTTAGGTAAAACTTCTATAGTTCCTACTATTTCGTTTGAGCGACGGGTTACTATTTCTACTACTTCGCCTTCTGGTTTGGCGTTGCTTTTATTTTTTTTACTTGCCCTTGCCAGTACTTTTACAATGTCTCCATCTACGGCTCCATTGAGGTCTTTAGGGTGTACTTTTATGTCTTCTTTGCCATCGCCAAGCACTACAAATGCAAATCTAGCATTTACGTGGTCTACTTTTCCTGTCGCAAAAAGACTTTCTGAGTCTATCAGATAATTGCCATCGGTTTGTCTTATTAGTCTTCCAGCGTCGTGTAGCTCGGCGATTAGTTTATTGAAACGTTCTTTGGTTTCTCTGTCTCTTATAGCAAACCCTTTGTGTACTTGATTGAGCGACAAAGGCTTGTCTGAATTTACTTCAAAAAATGCAACGATTTCTTCTTTGAGGTTTTTTAAAAAATTTATTTGGCGAGAATCGTTTGCTTTGATTGACATGGTATTGGTTTTTAAAGAAATTAACACAAAAAAACATCATAGTTTTTTTGATAATGCAAAGATACAAATTTTAAAATTGAGGTGGTTTAAATTTATCTAAGCTAAAGTTTTGATAAATAATACGTTATCATTTTGCCTTTATTTATTTTACCAATACATTTTTAGCTACTTCGTAACTCAAAAAAATGGATTCGCCTTTTTCATCGACAAGTTGCATAGATTTGTCAAATTCGTTAAAGTCTGTAACGGTAAGTTTTACGCCCAATTGCAAACCTATTTTTACTAAATATTGCAAAAAGTTTGTCGAGTGTTCTGCTACGCCCATCATTATTATGCTGTCGTTTATTGTACAGTTGGCTAGCTGTCGGTACTCCATTTTGGGCATTTTACCTTGTGCA
>JAGNSI010000012.1 GCA_017988135.1 Pseudarcicella sp. | reverse complement strand
TATCTTCGTCTTTTTCTTGCATAAAAAAACCATTGAGGGATGTTGCACCCAAGAAAGTTCTAGTTACCACTCCTCTTACAGTTTGTGTTCCGGTAAGTGTAGCCGTCGTACCTTTCCCTTGAATAGAGTGTATTCTCACAATATCATCATTTGTAATTTCACACTGCCCTTGAATATCTGAAGGTTGAGCATTGGTTAGTGCACTTAGGTTTACAACAAATGTCTCATTAGGTTCAAAAATTTTATCGCCCAAAATATTTACTGTAATACTAGCAGTAGTTTCACCTTCGGCAATACTACCCACTTCATTCAAAATTGTGGTATAGTCAGAGCCTCCACTTGCACTTTCATCAGCAGTGTTTATTGTAAAACTAACCCCACCAGCAGGTGCAGGCGAAGCTAAACTTACCGTAAAAGTAGCAGTTGTAGAGCCTGCATCACCTTCAACTATAGATACATCATTGACCGTAAGAATTGGTAAAGCGGCGTCGTCGTTTGTAATTATACATTGCCCCAAAGCATCACCAGCCACAGCATTTAAAGAAACATTTGAAATATTCACTAAAAAAGTTTCGTCTGTTTCTGAGTCTATATCGCCATTGATTTCTACCTCGAAAGCAAAAGTACTATCTCCTTCTGGTATCATTTGTCCAGTTAAACTTTTAGCAACATAATCAGTTCCCGCTACCGCAGAAGCATTATCGGCAGTTGAAATATCAAAAGTAAACCCTCCAGCTGGAGCTTTAGAACTAGATTTTACAGTAAAAGTAGCTATAGATGTACCTGCATTTCCCTCTACAACAGATACATCATTGATAGAAAGGACAGGCAATCCCGGAATAGCTGTGATACTAAAATCATCAACAGCTAGCCCATCGTCAGCTCCAGTAGCATCGGCGTCTGACCAACGAATCCAAAAGGTAGCTCCATTTGGAATAGATACATTATTAATTGTTGCATTTAATGCCGATTGATTCACAGAAGCGTTCCCATCTTTTGCTCCAGTTGTTGATAAATTTGGCGTCACAAAATCTAGCGCATCTACATCATTCCAGACACCTGCAACCAAATCGGTAGCATTGGTGCTATAAGAAAAATCTAATTTGTCTGTTCTTGCAATTGTTCCCAATCTCCATTGCTCACCTTTGTACGAAATAGTTAAAGATTGAATGACAGACCCTGTATTATTGGTAAAAGAAACACCATAAACAGCACTCAAAGAACCAGACCTCAAACTACCTAAAGCTCTGTCGGTGTTTGCCGCCGAACCATAGCTGTAGGTATCTCCAGAATTTGAACTACCAATATCTACCGCATATTGTTCGTTATCCCTTGCTCCTCCTCCAGTTTCGGTCATGTACCATCCGTTTAAAGAAAGGCTATTTGTGGTACTGCCAGCAGTATTTGACAAACCATCAAAATTTTGTGTAAAAGGCGTATTAAAATTATTTATCGACACCGTTTGTGCCAAACAAACATTTTGACAATACATAATCAAAGACAAGATTGGAAAAAAAAATATTTTTTTCATGGATTTTTAATTTACAGTATAAAATGAAAAATTAAGTTTAAAATTATATTCATTTTACCTATTAAAAATCAACCTGTTAGAGATTTATCAATTTGATAATATTGCATCAAATAGCTAAAAATTCTTAAACTTTTCTTTATATTTTGATAATAAAAAAAACACACATAACTACTAAAATTCAATTCATAAAGAATTTAAATGATAAAAGCACTCTCCAGCATTTAAACCAAAGATGCCTCACTTTACCTCTAAATACAGAAGAATTATCCCTTTAATTTATCAAAACCTCTTCTTTAATTAATTTTTACAGCAAACTTTCACCACCATTTTTACAAAGAATTAAATCTAAAATTTACAGAAAATTGAGTTATTGTTTTGGGTCAATTTTTAGTTCAAAAAAAGGAATTAAGTGTAATGTCTAGCAATATATTTTTTGTATCCGTAAAACAAATTTTGTACATTTTTATCAAACCAAACTTAAATCTTTATTTTTGTGTACAAAATCAAACACAATCGATTTGTTTGTAAAACTTCCAATCCATAAAAAATATTTCCATGCTTGTCTTAGCCTGTATTTTAATTTTCTTGCTAATTGTTTTTTTAAAAAAACCACTTATTTGGGCTTCAGTAGCTGGTGCTTTGTGTTTTTGTGCTGGTAATATTTCAAAAATAAACCTCATAGATTTCGACGTATTGGCAATCAAGTCTGGTGTAGTTTGCCTTGAAATTGGCAATATTATTTTAGGCTCGGTGTTTTTCTTAGAAATACTCAAACTAAAAGGAAATCTTGCATCTATTCGCTCTTCAATTGAAGCTTTAAAGCTCAACAGCTATCAAATTTGTGTACTATTATGTATGTTTTTATGTAGTTTTATAGAAGGAACTGCTGGCTTCGGATTACCAGCCTTAGTGGTAGCTCCAATACTTTTCAACCAAGGCTTTGGAGCATTAGCTAGCATTTGTTTACCCCTGAGTATGACCTGCTTATCGGTAGTTTTTGGTGCTGTTTGCTCTCCTATAAAAATTGGCTTAGCAGGTTTCGATGTTCAGCAGGTGAGCCATTGGAGCCGTTTTTTGATTATTTTACCAGCATTACTTATGCCCGTAATTTTAGCAAAAATAAACCCGATAAAGTCTGAAAACAAAACAAGCATTATGTTGTTTTCTTCGCTTGTTTACATTGTTGGAATTTTCATTGGTTATCTATTGGGAATAGAATTCCCTGTTATCATAGCAGGAAGTTTAGGACTTTTGGCTTGCCCTTTTATCCTTAAAAACAATTCATTACAACTCAATCATTGGAAGGTATTTTTCAAATCATTAAGTCCATTTTTCTTATTTGTGATTGTTTTTTTAATGCTAAAATTATCATTCAGCACGCTGTTTTATACCATAACCTATCAAAACGAAACCATCAAAAAAGTAAATTTAGTCCAATCTGGTTTAGTATTTTTTGTATTGGGTTTGGCGATTTCTTTTCGCAACGTTCACTACCTAAGCATCGCTGGAAAAATAGCTTTTACAAAACTTCAAAAAGTGCTTCCTTCTATTTTTTGCTTGGTATTTTTTGCTTTTTTACTAAAAAACGAAATGGCGACTGCCATCTCAGAGCTATTTAGTCAAATTCCTGATTATTTTATACCATTTGCATCATGTTTGGCAGGCGTAATGGGCGCATCTATTACAGGAAGTGCCACTATGTCTAATATTTTATTAGGCACAGCTATACAAACCAACAGCAGCGTTTTCTTAGCAAACAATGCATTTAATTTAGCTTTGCTGAATATAGGCGGTGCATTGGGCAATGCCGTTTCATTTCAAAATATGCTGGTAGCATCTACTTCGTTGTCAGAAAAAATACAAACCAAAGATATCTTAAAAATAAACCTTAAAGTGGTAAGCGTTTACATTTTAGCGGTATTTATAAGTACATTATTTTTACTGTATTATTTAGGCTTGTAAATGTTGCGATTCGGTCAAAAACTATCGAACTTTGAACGCATTTAAAAATTCAACAAAATCGATGCTCGACGTAATAAAATTATTGCCAGATGCCATTGCCAACCAAATAGCAGCTGGCGAAGTAGTTCAAAGACCAGCCTCTGTGGTAAAAGAACTGTTAGAAAATGCCATAGATGCTAAAGCTACCAACATACAGCTAATCATAAAAGAAGCTGGCAAAACACTTATTCAGAGTATCGATAACGGCATAGGCATGTCGGAAACCGATGCTAGAATGTGCTTCGAAAGACACGCTACTTCCAAAATACGTAATTCGGAAGACCTCTTCAAAATAAAAACAATGGGTTTCCGTGGCGAAGCAATGGCTTCTATTGCCGCTGTTGCTCAAGTAGAAATGCGCACCCGAAGACAAGATGACGAGCTAGGGGTTTTGTTGAAAATAGAAGCGTCAGATTTTAAACAACATGAACCAACTTCTACACCTGTAGGCACAAATATTCAAGTAAAAAATCTATTTTTCAATGTACCTGCTAGGCGAAACTTCTTGAAGTCGAACCCTGTAGAAATGAAACATATTTTAGATGAATTTGAAAGAGTAGCACTCGCCAACCCAAATATAGGATTTAGCTTTTATCACAACAACGAGGAGGTGTATAATTTACCAGCCGAAACGCTCCCCAAAAGAATTGTAGATCTCTTCGGCAAAAATTACAAAGAGCAATTGGCCAATTGCCACGAAGAAACTTCTTTTCTATCGGTAAAAGGTTTTATCGGAAAACCCGAATTTGCAAAAAAAACCAGAGGTGAACAATTTTTCTTTGTAAACAATAGATTCATAAAAAGCAGTTATCTTAACCACGCCGTTACAGCAGCTTTTCAAGGTTTAATAAGCGACGGAGCTTTCCCTTTTTATGTATTGTTTTTAGAGATAGACCCCATACACGTAGATGTAAATGTACATCCTACCAAAACAGAAATAAAATTTGACGACGAAAAAACCGTTTATGCCATAGTGCACTCTGCCGTAAAAAAAGCCATGAGCATGCACAATTTACTGCCAAGGTTAGATTTCGACTCAGATATAAATTTCAACAACAGATTAGATTTATCCACTTTCAGTCCACCAAACAAATCTGAAAGCCAAACATTGGGTAGCTCTATAAGAAGCAACCATCCAGCGAGCAGTGCCAAAACTAACCTGAGCAATTGGAATAAACTATACGACGGACTAAGCTCTTCTATCAATAATTTCGAAAACACAAACAACCAAGAAATTAGCCAACAAGCTATAGAATATGTTGAGGATATAGAAAATGTAAATTTTACAAAAACTACCAATACACCCAACAATAGCTTTTCCAAAATAGACAAAACCGAAAACAGTGTTGAAACAAACACATTTCAGCTTCATCAAAGATACATAGTGGCTCAAGTAAAGTCAGGAATGTTGATAATTGACCAAAAGGTTGCTTACGAAAGAATAGTTTTTGAAAAATATTTTTTAAACCTAGAAAAAAGAAATGGAGTATCACAACAACTGCTTTTTCCAAAAACCATACAACTATCTCCTGCAAATGCTACTTTGCTGTTGGAAATGATAGAAGAAATAAAAAACTTAGGCTTTGGCATAACACCTAGTGGCGGCGGAAATTTTGTACTAAATGGATTACCAGTAGACCTTGCTTCGCACGACGAAAAAAGCATCATAGAAGACCTTTTGGAACAATATACTTACAACGAAACCAATCTGCAATTAGATAGATTTCAGAATTTGGCAAGAACATTAGCAAAAAGATATGCTTCAAAGTACGACAAACATACCCTTAACCAACTAGAAATGAACGCATTGGTAGAGCAACTTTTTAGTACATCAAACCCCAGTTATTCACCTTCTGGTGAGCCTACAATGAAAATACTTAGCTTAGAAGAAATTACTGGAATTTTTAACCAACAATAAATCTTGAAAATATTATACGACCACCAAGCTTTTTCGGGGACAAAATATGGCGGCATAGCCAGGTATTTTTATGACCTCATGAGCCAGTTGAATCAACAAGAGCAACACGCCAAATTGGCTTTATTATTTTCGAATAATGTATATTTAAAAGAAAGTAAAAGTTTCAACCCAATAGCTTTCAAAGAATTTTTAGGGCATATGCCTACCAATATGTTGTTTTCTCAAATAAACAGATTGAATAGCATTTTAGAACTCAGAAAACAGCAGTTTGATATTTTTCATCCTACTTTTTATCATTCTTATTTTTTAAATCATATTGGCAATAAGCCTTTTGTATTGAGCTATTTCGACTTAAACAAAGAAATATTCAATCAACCAAATCTTGACAATGCTACCTTATCACAAAAACAAAACCTGATAAACAAAGCTCAAAAAATAATTGCCATATCGGACAATACAAAAAATGATATTTTAAAATATTTCGAAGTAAATCCAAACAAAATAGAAGTGGTACACCTGAGCTCTACCATGAACGAAAAACTAGCTCTTCAAAATAGCAATATACAAACTCCCGAAAATTACTTTCTATATGTAGGCAACAGAACAGAATACAAAAACTTCGGTGTTATGTTGAAAGGTTTTGCAATTTTACACCAAAAAAACAAAAACATAAATCTAGTATGTGCTGGAGGCGGAGCTTTTTCGGACGAAGAAAACTCACTTATTGCAACTTTAGGTATTACAAAAAACATTGTTCAGGTGTATTTCAAAAATGATATAGACCTGTTTCATCTTTACAAAAAAGCAATTTCTTTTGTCTATCCTTCTCTTTACGAAGGTTTTGGAATACCTATTTTAGAAGCTTTTGCGGCCGAATGCGCTTGTATTTTAAGTAATGCGTCATGTTTTCCAGAGGTTGCAGCAGATGCAGCTTTGTACTTCGACCCTACTAATGCTGAAGATTTAGCACAAAAAATGGAAACAGTACTGAAAAACAAATCATTACAAAAAGAATTAATTTTGCTCGGAAATAAAAGAAAATTAGACTTTTCTAAAAGTATTACTGCCCAAAAAACGTTAAAAATATATCAAAGTATCGTTTAAAATTTAAAATAAAGAAAATGAACAAACAGCGTATAGCTATTTTATTACTGATTGTATTTGCCCTATCGGGTTCGCTTATGTTTTTCAAAAACTGCGAAAAAGAATCAAGCACCAGCGACACAACAACAGAAAACACATTGACACTGGTTGCTGCACCCAATTTTGATGAAACGTCAGCCTATAATTTCATTAGCGAACAAATAAAGTTTGGACCCAGAGTGCCCAACAGCCAAGCACATAAAAAATGTGGCGATTGGTTGATAGAAAAATTCAAAACCTTCGGCACTACCGTACAAGTTCAAGAATTCAAATCTTATATGTATGATGGTAAAGCCTTGCAATCTCGCAACATCATAGCAAGCTACAATCCATCAGCAAGCAAACGAATATTATTGGCCGCACATTGGGATACTCGCTCTATAGCAGACAAAGATAGTGTAAATAAAAAATCGCCAATTGATGGTGCAAACGACGGCGGTAGCGGTGTAGCTATTTTGCTAGAAATTGCCAATGCCATACAACAAGCCAAAACTAAACCAAACGTAGGAATAGATTTTATACTGTTTGATGCAGAAGACACAGGCGAACCTGAAGATTTCAAAGGGCAACACCAAGCTACCAGCTGGTGCTTAGGTTCTCAATATTGGGCTGCCAATAAGCATATACCCAACTATTCGGCATATTATGGTATTTTGTTGGATATGGTTGGTGCCAAAAATGCAATATTTCCAAGAGAAGGTTCTTCTATGCAATATGCTCCAGAGATAGTGAAAAACATATGGAAAATCGGACAAAAACTAGGCTATAACGCTTATTTTATAGATACAGACGCTGGTGGACTTACAGACGACCATGTAGCGGTAAATGAAATTGGAAAAATTCAAATGATAGATATCATAGAACTACATCCAGAAAGAAACGATATTTTTGGTAGCTATCACCACAAACACAGCGACAATATCAACAGTATCGACAAGAAAACACTTAAAGCTGTTGGTCAAACAGTACTGCAAACGCTTTACCAAGAATAGACATATCTATCTTGTTTTAAGTATTTTAACTGTTGTTCTTCTGTTTTTTTGATGTTCTTTTTCTGTACAGCTCACCCCATCAACACACTCGTTGGTGGGCTTGCTTTCGCCATAACCATTGGCATAAACCCTATTTTTGTCTATTCCAAGTGAAATAATATAATCGGCAGCCTCCTGAGCTCTTTTGGTAGAAAGCAATTTATTTTCTGACGCATCACCTCTGCTATCGGTGTGCGAACCCAGCTCTATAACCATCTTAGGATGTTTGTTCAATGTACTCACTAGCTTTTGAAGTTCCTTTGCAGTTTCTTTTCTGAGAGAAGATTCTCCTAATTCGTAATAAATATTATCTATTGTAAGTACATCTCCTTCTTCAAAATCTTTTGACGAAAGTGTTTTTACTTTTTCTTGAGGTTTCTTTACTTTTTTAACTTTAGTGGCAACCAATGGCTCTGTTTTTTTCACATCAAGTTTTTCTTCTTTTTGAAAACCTGGTAGTTTTATAATTTCAACCAATAATTTCGAAGGAGAAAAATCAGGTTTCCCGTTACTTTTTGCCAAATAACCTATATCGTTTTTGATACAACCTTCTTTAGTGATTTGAAACTCATAATTTTGATTATGATCAGAACATACTTTTATTGTGCCATCTGAGTTGGTGTATTTTGTCTCCGAAAAAACACCATTTATCTTCACATCCACTTTGGCATTTTCAACTGGTAAATGCTCTACTTGGTCAGTGACTACCAAAATTATATCCTTACATTCGGTATTTAATGTACCCATATATTTAAACGCATATATATCGTCATCAAACCCTTTACTTCTATTGCTACTTATAAAACCTGAAGTACGATTACCATCTGTAAGTATTCCGTAATCTTCATGCATAGAATTGAAAGGTAAACCTATATTTAATGGCGTTCCTACTGGTTTGCCTTCAAACATTTTTACATAAAAAATATCTAACCCTCCCAATCCTTGGCGACCGTCTGATGAAAAATACAAATTGCCTGCTTCATCTATAAAAGGAAAAAGCTCATTGCCTTTTGTATTGACTGTTTCGCCTAAATCAAGTGGTTTACCCCATTGACCATTTTCGTATGAAACAATATATAAATCATGCTCTTTACCGGGCGACTTCATATCTGAACTAAATACCATAAATCTCCCATCGGGTGTAAATGTAGGATTAGCAGTAGAATATTCTATAGAATTGAAAGGTAATTCAACCGACTTTGACCAAGCTCCAGACTCAAAAAAAGAGGTATACAGCTTAGCCTTTACAGAATTGAATTTATACGGAGAGTAATTCCCTTCAAATACATTTAACCTAGTAAAAACTATTCTATTGTAATCTGATGTAAAAGCAACTTGACCTTCTGGCTGTGGAGAATTCACATTTATGCCAAAAATATCTTGCTCTACAGTAGCATTCAATTGGCTTGCTTTTGATTTTTTCCCAAACATCATTACTTTGTGGGTTTCAAGAGCTGCTTTATCTTCTTCAGAAACTTTATCAACCTTCTTGGTTTCTTGTTTTGAAAGCGACCTAGTATCATTCTTTTGTACAGAGTAAATATTATCTGTATACCTTAAATCTAATACATTTTCTATTTCGCCCAAATTGTTACCTCCGGACACAAAAACAATTCCTTTTTTAAAATACGTTGGACAAAATTCGGGATGTGATGTATTTAAATTCAAATAAGTAAGTGTATAGTTATTGTTCAATTGAGACACACTGTCTTGATTCAGCACACGAAAACCTTGAGGTAAAATAGCAGACTTTCTTTGCAAATACATGTCATAATAAATCTGAGATTCCTCCAATTTACCATTTCTAGCTAATACCTGTGCAAAATTGGCAAACTGAATAATATTATCGCCCGTCATAGGAAAATTGAGCTTAAACAATTCCCTTAAAGCTTTTTCTTCGCTTTTAGGGTCATTTAATTGACGATAGCTTTTGGCTAATTTCAAATACAAATCAAACTTTACAGTCTGAGAGTGCAAATAAGACTCAAATTTCAACGATTGCTCGTATTTTCGAGTAGCTTGACTATAATTAGACAAATCATACTGCTTCTCAGCATCAGCCAAAATACTACCTTTCTGAGCTGTAGAATCAATAGACAATAAACCAAATATGAACACCAACAGGAAAATACAATATTTCATTGCTAAACGTAGAATCAACAAACCAAGCCATTTTTACCATTAAAATATGGAAGAGAAATAGTGGTTTTATTGAAATTTATATTAATTATGTGCAAATTTAAACTATTAACCCAAAAGGCAATAACCTTGCCAAAGAAAAGTAAAATAAAAAGCTAATGTTGAAAAAATATTACACCGAAAATCTCATAGAAGCAGGAATAGACGAGGCCGGAAGAGGATGTTTAGCTGGGCCCGTTGTAGCAGCAGCCGTCATTTTACCACACAATTATCACAATGAGCTACTTAACGATTCTAAAAAACTATCACACAAAACAAGGCTTTTACTCGAACAAGATATCAAAGAAAATGCTTTAGCCTACGCCATCGCAGAAATACCAAACCAAGAGATAGACAGAATTAACATCCTGCAAGCCAGCATCAAAGCCATGCACTTGGCAGTAGATAACCTGAAGATAAAACCAGAACATCTTCTTATTGATGGAAACAGATTCAACAACTACCCTCTCATACCACATACCTGCATTATAAAAGGAGACTCAAAGTTTATGTCTATTGCGGCTGCATCTATTTTAGCCAAAACATACCGAGACCTCCTTATGGACAATCTTCACGTCAGCTATCCAGAATACCTTTGGAACAGCAACTATGGCTATCCGACTATTGCTCACAGAAAAGCCATTCAAATTCACGGCATTACTCCTTTTCATCGAAAAACCTTCAAAGTAAAACCTGTTTAAAACAACTGAAAACCAACACTTTGATTACTAAATACAAAATTTCAAAATAAAAACCATACAAATAGTTGCATAAATAAAAAAAAATGTACTTTTGCATTCTTAAAAAACAAAAGATTTTATTTGACTTTGTTTACAAAAAAAGATATATTCATTAAAAATCAATAAAACATAATTTACTATGTATTGGACACTCGAACTTGCTTCTTATTTAGAAGATGCACCTTGGCCGGCCTCAAAAGATGAACTTATAGATTTTGCAATCCGTACAGGTTCACCACTTGAAGTAGTTGAAAACCTACAAGAACTAGAAGACGATGGGCAACCATACGAATCTATAGAAGAAATTTGGCCAGACTACCCTACAAAAGACGATTTTTTCTTCAACGAAGACGAATATTAATTTTAAAAAAAATAGCATCGCCTAATAAAACGATGCTATTTTTATTCTTTCTTAAAATCCAATATTACTCAAATATATTGGTAATATTACCCAACACACTTCCGCTTTCTCGTTGCGTATTATTTCCTACTGGTGACAAAGTGTTTATCAATTTTGAAAGCGGCATTGACTGTATCCAGACCCTACCAGTACCACTTAAAGTTGCCAAAAATATACCTTCACCTCCAAAAACCATGCTCCTTAAACTTCCAGCTCTTTGAATATCATAATGCAATTGCGACTCAAAAGCTACAATACAACCCGTGTCAATACGCAATGTTTCATTGTTGAGAAATTTTTCAATAATTACGCCACCGCCATGTATAAAAACCATTCCATCACCTTGTATTTTCTGTAAAATAAAACCTTCACCACCAAAAACCCCAGTGCCTAATTTTTGGTTAAACGAAATAGAAATCTTAGTACCCAAAGCTGCACACAAAAAACTGTCTTTTTGAGCAATTAAAGTATTCGCACTTATTTTTGATAAATCTATAGGCAAAATAGTACCTGGATGAGGGGCAGAAAAAGCAACCTTTCTTTTTACATTTCCTTTATTAGTAAAATGTGTTAAAAAAATAGATTCACCCATTAATGCCCTGCTTCCTGCCTGAAAAACTTTACCAAAAAAACCTTTTTCAGGCTCAGAACCATCGCCCATTTTACTTTCAAATACTATGTTATCTTCCAAATAACACATAGAGCCTGCCTCAGCAATAACTACTTCTGATGGATCCAACTCTACTTCTACCAATTGAATATCTTCTCCAATAATTTTATAATCAATTTCGTGCGATTTCATCTTTTTTGTTTCTTTTAAATTTATTAATAAATATCAAATTGTGTGAATGATCAAAATTTATACGAAAAAAAAAGATTAGACATTTGCCTAATCTTCTTAAAATCAATATTATAATCTAGACGATATTCCGTCGTGAATTTGTTGCAAGGTTTCATCCAAGCCGAAAGTCCAATTCCAACCTGGATAGTGAGCTTTAAACTTAGTCAAATCAGATACATACCAAATATGATCTCCAATTCTATTGGTTTCAGAATAACTAAAACTCATTTTTTTGCTCGTTATCTTCTCGCAAACCTGTATTGCCTCTAGCATCGAACAGTTGGCAAAACGACCTCCTCCTGCATTGTAAACTTCGCCCGAACGAGGATTTTGATAAAAATGCCAAAACATATTCACCAAATCGTATGAATGAATATTGTCTCTTACTTGCTTACCTTTATAACCAAAAATAGTATAGTGATCTCCCGTTATGGCACACTTCATCAAATATGACAAAAAGCCATGCAATGCCGTACCCGAATGATTTGGACCAGTCAAGCAACCTCCTCTAAAAACACCCGTTTTCATACCAAAATATCTCCCGTACTCTTGCACAAGTATATCGGCTGCTACTTTCGAAGCCCCAAACAACGAATGCTTAGTATGGTCAATAGACATATTTTCGTCAATACCATTTTCAAAATAGGCGTGATTGGCATCTATTTCCCAACGTGTTTCAGTTTCTATCAATGGTAAAAAATTAGGATTATCTCCATATACTTTATTGGTAGATGTAAAAATAAATACTGCTTCAGGACTATTCAATCTTGTCATTTCCAACAAATTCAATGTACCATTAGCATTTACCGTAAAGTCTGTAAAAGGCTCATTAGCAGCCCAATCGTGAGATGGTTGAGCAGCTGTATGTAATACTAATTTAATATCCGATCCATATTGCTTAAAAATCACTTCAAGCTGCGACACTTCTCTTATATCTGCCGAATAATGCTTGTAATTAGCAAACTGTTCTTCCAATCTATTCTTGTTCCAAGACGTAGAAGCACTTGAGCCAAAGAAATACTGACGCATGTCGTTGTCTATGCCAACCACTAAATCAAACTTATCAGCAAAAAAAGAAACAGCTTCTGAGCCAATTAAACCAGCAGAACCTGTAATAAGAGCTATATTCATATTAGTTTCAGTTTAAAAAAACAAAAAAACAACCTCAAAAATTGAAGCTGTTTTTGTCTTATATCTTTTTATAGTTTAGTTTCCTTGATTAATTTCTTTTCCAGAAAACAATTTTTCTCTGATTTTATTCGCCCTGATTTCATTTTCGGGCTTTGCAGTATATTTGTTTTTTGTTTGTACGGCAGCGCTATCAGGGTGCACACCATATACATATACATCACCTTCATTCACATCCTTTTGCTTGATGTTGTTGTTTTTCTGATAATCGCAAGATGCTAATAACAAAGCGAAAAATATAGCTACAAAAGAATTTTTAAGTATCATGATTTTATTTTTTCAAATTCAAACACAAAGATAAGACCACATTTCAAAATAACCAAAATCATTTCACAATTAAAACATTGCTTTTATTAGAAAAAATATTATATTCATAAGAAAAAATTTAAAATTTGACCAACTTGAAAACAAATGCAACTATAGATTATTACATCAAATCGTGCTGGCACGGAATAAATAGAATGTACAATCTACACGCCACCGAATACGATATTACCATGACACATGCTTACGTTCTTCTTAATATCGACAAAAATGGAACACCAGCAACTAAAATAGCTCCTGCTTTAGGACTAGAAATAAGAAGCCTAACACGTACACTAAAAACATTGGAAGAAAAAAAATGGATTAGAAAAGAAATTGATACAAACGACAGAAGAATTGTAAAAATATTTCTAACAAAGGAAGGAATAGAAAATAGAAACTTAGCTAAAAAGAAAGTTATTTTGTTTAATGAAATGATAATCAACAAAATATCTCCTGAAAAAATAGCCGTTTTCTTAGAAGTGATCAACGAAATAGATGCAATTGTGGCAAAAAACTCAGATAAAAGTAAATTTTAAAAACAACCACAACAAATAGTCAATAGTTAGTAGCTTTCTTATATTTAGTTGAGCACAATTAAATATTTTATATTATTATGCTTGCATCACAATATAAAATAATTATATTTACTAATAAAATTATCACATACTTTATCATTTTAAAAAAATCATGGGTGCAATCGTAAAAGAATCTATCAATGGCGGCGAATTCCTTATAAAAGACATAGCTGCATCGCAAGTATTTATTCCTGAAGAATTTTCGGAAGAACAAATGATGATGGCACAAAGCTGCCTTGATTTCTTAAAAACAGAAATCCACCCAAGACTAGACGACATCGATTATGCCAAAGACAATAGCCTAATGGTAGAAATGATGAACAAGGCAGGAGATCTTGGACTACTAGGAACCACCATTCCAGAAGAATACGGTGGATTTGGCATGAACTTCAACTCTTCATTGTTGGTTGCCGAAGCATGCGGAGGCGGACATTCATTTTCGGTTGCTCTTTCTGCTCACACAGGCATAGGAACACTTCCAATTCTATACTACGGAACAGACGAACAAAAAAGCAAATACCTTCCCAAACTCGCAACAGGCGAATGGAAAGCATCATACTGCCTCACCGAGCCAGACTCTGGATCTGACGCCAATGCAGGAAAAACAAAAGCAGTTTTGACAGAAGACGGAAAGCACTACATCATAAATGGTCAAAAAATGTGGATCACCAATGGTGGTTTTGCTGATTTATTTATTGTTTTCGCAAAAATTGATAACGACAAAAGCCTTACAGCATTTATCATAGAAAAAGACTTTGGCGGTATAACGATGAACGCCGAAGAAAGAAAAATGGGCATCAAAGGCTCATCTACAAGACAAGTTTTCTTCAATGACTGCAAAGTACCTGTTGAAAACCAACTTTTTACAAGAGAAGGAGGCTTTAAAATTGCTGTAAATATTCTGAATATAGGTCGTATAAAACTAGCAAGTGCAGTAATCGGTGCATCAAAATTGGTTATTTCTCAAGCAACAAATTATGCCAACGAAAGAAAACAATTTGGCGTTAGTATAAATAATTTTGGAGCAATAAAACATAAAATTGCCCAAATGAGTGCAAAAGTATTTGCATCTGAATCAGCTTGCTACAGAGCAGGTCAAAACATTGACGATTGCACCGAAAAACTACTCGCAGATGGCATGGAACCTTCAAAAGCAAAACTTAAAGGCGTAGAACAATTTGCCATAGAATGCGCCATAATGAAAGTACATGGCTCTGAAGTACTGGATTTTGTTACTGACGAAGGTGTACAAATATACGGCGGAATGGGATTTTCGGCAGAAGCACCTATGGACAGAGCTTACAGAGATGCACGCATAAACAGAATCTTTGAAGGAACCAACGAAATAAATCGTTTACTCACCGTAGGCACTATCATAAAAAGAGCCATGAAAGGAGAGCTAAACATTATGCCTGCAGCTATGGCGGTAGGAAAAGAAATACTTTCGATACCTGACTTCAACAGTTCTGATGACGATGGCGTTTTTGCAGCTGAAAAAATAGTGCTAAAAAACATTAAAAAATCTATATTAATGATTGCCGGAGCTGCTTTACAAAAATTCACTACCACATTCGACAAGGAGCAAGAAATAATAATGAACCTAGCCGACATGCTCATAGAATTGTATGTTGCTGAATCTACCATATTACGTGTTGAAAAACTAATAGCATTAAAAGGAGAAAGCAATTGCTCACTGCAAAAAGACCTTGCCATTGTTTACCTGCACACTGCTTTAGAAAAAGTGCATCAAGCTGGTAACACCGCAATTACATCTTTTGCAGAAGGAGACGAATTAAAAGTAATGCTGATGGGACTGAAAAGATTTAGCAAAATAAATCCTGTAAATTTAAAAGATACAAGAAGAAGAATTGCCGATGCAACAATAGCTAAAAATGCATATTTATTTTAAAAAATATTAAAAAAAGACAAGCGTTTTCATCATTACACTTCAAAAGCAAAAAAGAGCAAGTATAGAACTTGCTCTTTTTTTTATATAAAAATCCTCTAAAGAAAACCGAAACCCTTAAAAACAAATTTAGCGATCATAATATATAATCGCTAAACTAAACCTTCATCCCTAATAAAAAATCTTAAATATCTATATTGCTGTTATCAGCTATTATTTCTTTTTAAATTTATTTTGTAAAAATATATTTACAAAACTTGTGCCAAAATTATACTTTTAAAAACTAATATTGAAACCTGGCACTGTTTTATAATTGTTAGACTAAAACTATTTAAAAAGGTTTAATCTGTTTTGAAAAAAAATTAAATTATTTTTTCTTAGCTTCTTTAACCCTTGCAGCCTTACCTTGTTTACCACGTAGATAAAATATTCTTGCACGACGTACAAAACCACGACGCAATACTTCTATTTTTTCGATGTTTGGTGATAAAATTGGAAAAATACGCTCTACACCAACTCCGTTAGAAATTTTACGAACTGTGAAAGTTTCACCAGAACCAGCATTTCTTCTTTGAATTACTGTACCTTGAAATACCTGAATACGTTCTTTCGCACCTTCACGAATTTTAACATATACATTCAAAGTATCTCCTGCTGAAAATTCGGGCAATTCTGCACGGCGTGCAGCATTATCAGCTTCTACAAATTTGATTAAATCAATCATTTTAATAATATTAAACGTTAAAAAACATTAATGACAAGCAAAAGCGGTGAAACTTATCTCTTAATTACAAAGCAATTAGCTATAATTTAGTAGCCCTTTCACATTAATACCTTATCTTTGGGTTGCAAAATTACAACAATAAAATATTATTTCATAACAAAATGTTAAAAAAATTAAAGCATTATTTATTATTAACAATTTTAAAGAAAAATAATTTAAAAATGCCAAAAATATTAAACAACAAGGGTAAACAAATTTTAACTTTAATACTATTAGGCACATACTGCATTTGCTTCGGACAAACAGAAGATGACAACCCTTGCGCTTCATCAAAAACAAAATTGCTACAAAATTATTTCAACAAAAACGCCAGAAAACAAATCATACAAAAACCGCAACAAAATATAGATATCAACTACTACCATATAAATTTGAACATCACATTTGAAACAAAAAATATTAATGGCTCTTGCACAATAAAATCGACCAACTTAAATAACAATGAAGATTCCATTTATTTTGACTTATCGAATAGCCTACACGTAGATTCAGTTTTATTAAACAATAAAAAGGTAAACTTTATACACTCTAATAACTTAGTACAAATAATATTAAAAGATTCATTACAAAAAAATGAGCTCTTTATAACTACGATTTATTACCAAGGCACTCCAGTTAAAAGCTCTTTCGGAAGCTTTGAGTTTGTAGAAAGAAACAACAAAAAAGATAAAAGTATTTGGACTTTGTCACAACCATTTGGCGCAAGCGATTGGTTTCCTTGCAAAAATCAGCTAGAAGACAAAGCCGACTCTTCTGATGTGTGGATTACAGCCGACAAATATTTCGTTTCAGTTTCAAATGGCATTTTAACCGAAGTTATTGACAACAAAAACAACACAAATACTTACAAATGGAAAAATAGGTATCCGATAGCTCAATACTTAATATCTATTGCGATGAGCAATTATACTTTACATGAAAGACAATTCAAATACGAAAATTTTTCAATGCCCATTACTGACTATGTTTACCCAGAAACATTTAACGAAAAAACAAAAGAACAGTTAAGCCTAACCGAAAAGGCACTTCAAATATTTTCAGAAAAGTTTGGAACCTATCCTTTTATTAAAGAAAAATACGGACATGCTCAATTTGGATGGGGCGGCGGAATGGAACATCAAACTTGTAGCTCTATGGGAGATTTTTCATGGACATTGGTTGCACATGAACTAGCCCACCAATGGTTTGGAGATAAAATAACTTGTAAAAACTGGGAAAACATTTGGCTAAACGAAGGCTTTGCGACCTATTCAGAAAGCCTTTTATTAGAAGAATTATATGGAAAAAGAACTTATAACAGCCAAATAAGCAACGAATCTTCAAAAGCAAAAAGAGCAAACGGAACTATTTACATACAAAACCCTATCTCTGTGTATGAAATCTTCGATAGCAATAAAACTTATTCAAAAGGTGCCCTTGTGCTTCATATGTTAAGAGGAATTGTCGGAAAAGAAGTTTTTTATGATATTATTAAAACATATATCAATGATAAAAATCTTGCTTATGGAAATGCAACAACAGAAGATTTTCAAAAAATCGCAGAAAGTGTAAGTGGAAAAGACTTGAATTATTTCTTTGAAGAATGGATTTACAATACTGGTTTCCCTCATTATATATTAAAATGGACTACAGATACACTACAAAATGGCAACCTAAACGCTAAACTAAAAATTGATCAATTAATTAAACCCAACACCTTTGACTATTTCAAAATGCCCATCCAACTATTGTTTATCAATAAAACCACAAAAGATTCAACTATCAAAACAATTTGGAACAATGAAAGAAATCAGGTTTTTGAGTTTACGATTAAAGACACTACGGAGATCATCTTTGACCCTAATAATTTAATCTTAAAAGAAATAGTTTATTCAAATTTCACTTTTGAACCAAAGAAAATCCTACCATTGGATAGTGTTAATAATTATAATCATTTCACAATCAATATTAGCCCAAATCCGATTGAAGCGAATAACTTAAAAAAAATAAATCTCACTATTGGCATAGATGAGTCAAGTTTGGTTAATTGCTCGTTATTTAACTCAAATGGGCAATTTTTACAACAAATTATAAACAAACAATTAACAAAAGGAAAACATCTGTTAAGTGCATATTTGAGAAAAAATATCACTTCAGGTAAATATATTATCATATCCAAAACAAAAGACAAAACCATCAGCACCACGCTGATTGTAAAATAAATTCATAAAAAAAAGCTTCAAATCTCACGAAATGAAGCTTTTTAATGCAAACTGAAAATCCACTAATACTACTTATTTTTTAGATTTCTTAACATAATTACTAGAACCAGTTATCTTCCAGATATCGTGTGGTGTTCTAGTATTGTTAAAAATCAATTTCATTTGAGCCACAATGCCGGGATTCGTAGCTGCTACATTATTATTTTCAGCAATATCTGTTTTTAGATTATACAATTCCATTTCTCCGTCTGGATTATGCCTTACAGCTTTCCAATCACCCATTCTTACAGCTTGGTCTGTATATTTACTTTCATGAAACTCCCAATACAACGATTTATGTTGCACTTGCTTTGATTTACCCCCTTGTAATGTTGGCAAAAACGATATTCCGTCTGTTTTTAGCTTTATTTTTTTATTTTTAACAATATCAGCTAATGTTGGCATTAAATCCCAAAATGCACTTATGTGTTCTGACTTTGAGTTTGGCTTTATCACACTAGGCCATTTCACGATAAAAGGCACTCTCACTCCTCCTTCATAAAGATCTCTCTTACGTCCTTTAAAAGGGCCTGAGCTTTTAAAATAATTGGGATCAGCTCCTCCTTCATAATGCGGCCCATTATCACTACTAAACATAACAATAGTATTTTGGTCTATTTTAAGCCTTTTCAACTCAGCCATTAATACACCTACACAACTATCCAAAAGTGTTATTTGAGCAGCATAGGCAGTAGCTGGATACAATTGTGTACCATATGCTCCAAAAGAATCTTCACCTTTACTACCTTGTTTACCTTTCATAAAAGGTGTTTCTTGAAATTTACCCAAATAGCTCTTAAAAATATCTCCTTCAGGTACTAACATTTCGGCATGAGGGGTTGTCAAAGCCAAATACATAAAAAATGGTTTTTTAGCATTTTTGTTAATGTTCTTAATTGCCTCTGTTGTAAAAATATCGTTTGAAAAATAATTGGTTGCTCCATTTTTATTTTCTGGAATTTCTACTCTTACTCCATTTCTAAACAAATAATCTGGAAACTGATAATGCGCATGACCTTGATTTAAAAACCCGAAACTATAATCAAACCCTTGTTTAATGGGCTCTCCAGTTGTTCCAGCTACGCCCAAACCCCATTTGCCTATCAATGAAGTAGCATATCCATTTGCTTTTAGTAGCTCTGCAATAGTAATATCTTTATCTTCAAGCTCTAGTCCAGAGCCAAATCCAAACTTTCCATCCTCGTAATTACCACGTACACGTGATGTTCCTGTATGCTTGCCTGTCATCAATGACGCCCTAGATGGTGCACAAACAGAACTTCCTGCATAGTGCTGGGTAAACAGCATTCCATCTTTTGCCATTTGATCCAAATAAGGTGTTCTAATATCTTGCTGACCATAACAACCTAAATCACCATATCCCATATCATCAGCCAAAATATAAATAACATTTGGCTTAGACCCAGAAGCAGACTTTTTTACAGATTGTCCAACTAAAGAACTAGAAAAAGCACACATTGAAACAAGTATTATAACAACGAGTTTAAGGTTTTTCATTTTATTTTTTTTATATAGTTTTCAAAAAAAACATTGTAAACAAATTTACGAAATTCATTCAAATAACATTCAGTCGATATATAAATTGAAACTCATTCTATCCATATTGAATCATTTTTACCCTAAGCATTTGCTATCAAATGTATCAATATCAAATGTTTAATCATAAATTAATTATTTGCATTTATAATTACGCTTAGCCTTTAAGCAAAATAGCTACTCAAAGAGTAGCTATTTTGCTTAAATTATCAAAAACTTCTTTACAGATTCATCAACGATTCTCTACGTCTCATTTTACCTGCTGGTATTCCAAACATCATTTTAAACCTACGACAAAAATACGCTGTATCTTTATAACCTACATCTGCACCAATAGAACGAATAGATTTTTTAGATGTTCTTAGCAATCCTACGGCAGCTTCCATTCTTTGATATTCAATATAATCTTGGGGATTAATCCCTGTAAGCATTTTGAAATACTGACCTACATAGTCTTCTGAAACATTTGCTACATTTGCCAAAATTTTATTAGACAAATCTCCGCCAATATTATCTTTTATATAAGCAAAAATATCTATCAAACGTGGATCTTTGAAATAAGTACTATTAGTAGCCAATTGCTCTACAAACAAACGTTTCTCTATTATATATCTTATTATATGTATAACGAGCTCTTCTGTTTTGATTTTAATAACCCTACCCTTTCCTATTCCATCGTTCATTTCTTCAATCAAAATCTCTAGAATACTTTGAGCCAATTTATCATCTTTTTTGATAATAAAAGGTGGGATATCTAGGGATGTAAAAAAATTAACCGAATCGAAAACTTTGGCTTCAAATGCAACCAAACCGAAAGAGTTTTCTTGTGTACCTATTTTTGAAGTATCAATATTTGCATCAAAGTACAACTCACGATGCGTCATAAATTCTTCATTGGTTACAGCCTTAGGCTTGTCTGCATTACCATATGTAACGCTTACCATTTTACCTCCAGGTATAAACAACATATCGCCTTCTTCAACTGGCGTAGATTCTTCTCCAAAAGAAACCTCACCTTTGTACAATATCAAGAGTGAATTTTCTACATCATAGAAGTTTTTGATACGAATAGGTTGTAATATTCTAATGTTACGAGCCTTAATGAATTTTACTCCGAGAGATTCAATTATTTTGTTATAATCTTCCATTTTATATCAGATGAATTATTATTTTTGAATTAATAACTCTTATTTTTTGGACAAAACTAATAAAATCATTTATTTTATCCTAATATAATGCTAATTCATTTTCAAAAATTAGCACAAAAATCAAATAAAATCTTGCAATAAACTAAGAAATGAATATTTTTTACAATAACTTAGTTTTAGAATAAAATTTGCAGTTAAGCAAGATTTCAATCAAAAAATATCATTTAATAGATTCTAACATGAACTTTTCATTATTAACCGAACGCAGAAAAGCTGATTTAATTGCTTTTGACAGAATATTAACCATCATGGACGAGCTACGTGAACTATGCCCTTGGGATAAAAAACAAACTTTTCAAAGCTTAAGACATCTTACTATAGAAGAGACATACGAACTATCAGAAGCATTGCTTGATTCTAAACCAGAAGAAATAAAAAAAGAAATAGGTGATGTTTGGCTTCATTTGATTTTCTATTGCAAAATAGCTTCAGAAACAAATTTATTTAACATAGAAGATACTTTAAATTCATTAGCCGAAAAACTAATACACAGACATCCGCATATTTATGGAGATGCAAAAATTGAAAACGAAGAGCAAGTAAAAGCTCAATGGGAAAAGCTCAAACTAAAAGAAGGAAATAGCTCTGTTTTGGCTGGAGTACCTAAATCATTGCCAGCAATGATAAAAGCTATGAGAATTCAAGACAAAGTAAAAGGAGTAGGCTTCGACTTCGAAGACAAAAATCAAGTTTGGGAAAAAGTTCAAGAAGAAATACAAGAACTCAAAATTGAAATATCTGAAAGAAATAATCAAACAATCAACCATGAAAAAATTGAAGACGAATTTGGCGACGTGCTATTTTCTTTAATAAACTATGCCAGATTTATCAATATAAATCCTGAAACAGCGCTTGAAAAAACAAATATAAAATTTACAAATAGATTCAATTTCATAGAAAAAAAAGCCACAGAAAATAATCAATCCGTAGAAAAACTCACAATTGAAGAAATGGAAACATACTGGAATATGGCCAAAAAAGAGTCAAAAAAATAAAATTATTATATTTTTTAACAAAAAATAACAATTTTAAGCACTATCATAAAATTATTTTACCTAACTTTACCAAAAAAATAATCTCATAAAATTTTAATTTCTTTCTCATGAAAAAATTTTTACTAACAATTTTTATGGTATTGACTGGATTGGCTACTCAATACACTTATGGGCAAACTTTTGCTTACGACCAAGTAATAGATTTCCAAAATCCAGTGCTCCCATCAGCCTCTACAGGAGGATTTCAAACTTATGGAGATTTCACGTACAAAAGGTGTGTTCAACAAGCAGGGTATTACCCAAGCTGGACAACTGGTACAACAGTACCTGCAACTGATAAAAGTATGCAATTCCAAAACGGAACAAACAAAGCAATGTTTAGCTTACCTGTTATGACTGAAGGTGTAAATACTATTAAATATAGATATAGACACAATGGTTTAAACGGCAATCCAAGAACTGTAAATGTTTATCGCAACTATGACACAACAGGTACGGCATTAGCTACTCTTGTAACACCAGCATATACAGTACAATATGACCCATGTTGTTGGCCAGAAGCGATATTAACACTAAATGACGCATCTACAACTGATTTTTACACAATAGTTGTAACAGGCGGTAACCTCTGGATAGACAACCTTGTAGTATCAAAAAATGTATCTAACCCAGCTTCGATTACTACAAGCCCTGCTACATTAGCCCTTGCTGCTCAAAGTGACGAAAATACGCCTAGCGCATCACAAAGTTTTACTGTTACAGCTAGTAACCTTTCTGGGGACGTAGTAGTTACAGCACCAAATTACGCTGAAATCTCTACAGACGATGCCAATTGGACCAATGGTTCAATTACTCTTGCAAGCGACGGTGCAGGTGGACTACAAGCTCCTGCTCAAATATATGTAAGATCAAACATTACTGCAGGCTTTGCATTGGCTGGTGGCATATCACTAGTTTCTGGGGCGACTACAGCTTCAGTGCCTGTATCTGGATTAATTCCACTAGAATTTTACTATAAAGGAGATGGCGGACCACTTACTAGTTTGTCAAGCTGGGGACTAACAACTTCTGGCAATGGAAGAACGCCAACGAGCTTTGCAATAAACAATGCTAACTTTCATTTAATAGATAATAACAATGTAGTAGATTATCCAGCTATAACTTCAGAGTGGAAAATAGGTAACAACACAACCACCACTACAAGACTTATTTTGGGTAACAACTCAACAGGACCATTGACATTAAACTTTGGACCTGGAGGCTTTATTCCTCAAACTGCAAATCAACAAGGCGGTGCCAGAATTCGTTTTCAAGGAAATCATACAATCAAAGTAAATGATGCTCTTTTTCCTGTACTTGAAGTAAACACAAACACTCCAGATGGAGGCTCGTATCAATACTTTCCAAACTTGGTGTTTACTGGTAACAACAGCCCAAGTAATGGTATTTTATATGTTGGAAATTTAACAGTTGAAGCTGGCAATGTTGCTACAAAAAACATCAGAGCATTTAATTCTGTAACTGTAAATGAAGGTGCTATTTTAAATCCTTCAGCCGGAAGCAATAAAATATTGTTAGAAACCGGAGCAGCAGTAAATATACAAGGTACACTAAGAGTTAGAAAAAGCGTATCTGGTAGTTTTATCTCTACAAGCGAACCAACATCAACAGGAAATACAGATGCAGAAGCAGGAGGCACTTTGCAATATGTAGATGGTAGCCCTAACTTAACAATTGGAGCAAACTCAACTATATCTTATGCAAGACAAGGAGTACAAAATATTCAAGATATTTCAGGATATAACTTATCTTATGCTACAATACAAGCTGTTGATGATATAAAATCACTTACTTCAAATATCACTGCTAACAGAATAGAAACAGACTTTAACGGTAAATTCCAACTTGGTGATTTTGATTTAACAACAAACTCAATGGGAATTGGTGCACCTGCAAGAGACCATTCGGTAATAACAAATGGACAAGGTAGCTTAATTGTACAAATGGCAGATGGTCAATCAAAAACTTTCCCTGTAACTACTAGCTCAGATCCAAACGAATTTACTCCGATTGTTATCACTCATACAGGAGCAAACAATCAATACAAAGTAAGAGTTGCAAATGGCAATGCTTGTGCGGGAGCTGACAACTTCATAAACAAAAACTGGAATGTAACACCTGTAAATGCTTTTTCTGGAGCTGACGAAGCTAAACTAGAAATGAAATGGCTAACATCCAATACTGCTATCAACACAAATTTGGATATGAATGCTGCAGCTGGTGTTCACTGTGATGCAGGAAACAATGCTGATAAAAGAGGATTTATAAAAGCGGTAGCTATTGATGGAGATTTCTACACAATGGATGTAAGTAAAGTAAAAGAATTCTCTCCATTCGCAGTAAGTAGCAACCCTACAGTATTGAGCAACGCTGCTCCTTTGGCAATAAAACTAGAAAAATTCTCTGCTAAAGCCGCTGGACAAGGTGTAAAATTAAACTGGGCTACAGCTACTGACTCTGACGAAAGCTACTTTGAAGTAGAAAAAAGCTTTGACGGTAACAAATTCCAAACAATTTCAACTGTACAAGCAAACGTAAGCAACAAAAGCTATTCATACTTCGATAATTCTGAATTGTCTTCAAACAACTATTACAGATTAAAAATATCAAATAATGAAGGTAAAACTGTTTACTCGAGAATAGAGGTTATCAACGGAAATTCTTTTTTCACAATCTCACCAAATCCAGCTCAAAACTTTGTAAATGTAACTACAGCTAAAGATTTCTCTATAAAATCTGTAAAAGTAGTAAACTCTGCTGGACGTGAAGTAATGACAACAAACACAAACTTCAATGCTATCAATATTTCTAAATTACCAAAAGATAGCTATGTGTTAGAAATCATGTCTAAAGACAACCGTAAACTAACTAGAAGAATAGTCAAAAACTAGTTAAAATAAATGCATAAAAAAAGTCGCTCCACAAAATGAGCGACTTTTTTTATGCATTAAGTTTTGTGAAATAAAGAAATTAAATCTTAAAGAAATTAATTTCTCAAATACAAATAAATAGCACGTAACCAATAATATTTATTTCGATTATTTTCTCTATTACTAAAACTATTTGAAGTAAGATAAAAATAGCAATTGATAGATAAACATTGGTCATTGAGTAGACCTATAAAATTGTTAATTCTATTGAAACGAATACATTTCTCAATTGAATCTAAGTTTTACCACAATATTACATGTAAAAATTGTGCTTATAGACTTGATTGATTTATGCTTATAATATGTAACAATCAAGCCTACAAAAAAAGGAGCTGTTTATTCAAACAGCTCCTTTTTTCATTCGAAATAATGTTTATTGATACAAACCTTTGTCTTTCATTATTCTTTCGAAAAGTTTTTTATCATTATCAGTGCTAAATATAACAAATGGAAGATATAAAAACTGATACTTACCCAATACCAATACATGTGCTTCTTTCTCTTTGTAAGCAGACTTTACCATATCCCATTTGATAACTCCACCTTCTGTATCCGAAACCTTCATCAATATTTGTCTACTGTCTATTTCGTAACGATACTTTCCAAACAATTGTTTATACTGCTCCAATTGGGTAATTCCTGTAAATTGAATAGCCCAAAATATCACATAACCCAAAGCTCCTATAACCGTGAGTATGTATATCCAATAATTTTTATATACATCAAAAATATTCAAACCAGCATTGATTAATATCAAAGCCAAAGGTACAAAAAGCCACATCCATTGCTCTTGAAACAATTGTTTCATACTCAAAGCAATAAATTTATTTTTATCAAATGCGTATTTTTTTGTTTTTATTGCCAAAGGATTGGAAGGTGCTTGCACTACCCTTTGTTGCTGATTACTCCCGTAACTTTTTGCCATGAACTTATTTTTTAGAAAATGTAAATTTCACCTTTCTGATACTGAAAAATGACTTCACAAAGTTAGCAAAAAAACAAAAGCTCTCATGCAAAAATATAGATATAAGGAAGTATCTTTGAAAATATTTTCTTTCTTATCTGCATAATTGCTTGCGAATATGACAACTAAAAATCATACTCAGATTTTAAATCAAACACAGATTTTACAAAAAATCAGACGAATAGCATTTGAAATTTACGAAAACAATTTTGAAGAAACCGAAATTGTTATTGCTGGTGTAAAAGGTCAAGGATACGTTTTTGCAAAATTGCTTACTGAAATTTTATTAGAAATTTCACCTCTAAAAGCATGTGCAGTTCTTATCAATTTCGACAAAAATGTACCTTATGAAAATCCAGTTGAATTTGATTGTGATGAGCGTTTTTTAGAAAACAAAATCATTGTAGTTGTAGATGATGTTATTTATACCGGCAGAACATTCGCTTACAGTCTAGCTCCTTTTTTGAGTATTCCTGTAAAAAAAATACAAGTCGCCGTAATTGTAGACCGAAACTACAAACGATTTCCTATAGCTGCTAATTATATAGGATACGAACTTACAACTATACTGAGCGACAATGTGATAGTGGTATTGGATAAAGAAAACGAATTGGGTGTTTATCTGAGCTAACTAGCCACCTGATACGGGAGGAATCAAGGCTATGGTATCGCTTTCAGAAAGCATTAAACTTGAATCTGCATATTCATTATTCACTGCTAAAACCAAAGAGACAATTTTTGACAAAGCTGGGTATAAAACAATCAATTCTTGAATTAATTCTTGAGCAGTAACGCCTGATGACATTTCAATATTGATACTGTTTTTACCTATAATATCTTTCGTAATTCCAAAAAGACTAATTTGCAATTTCATATTTAAAACGATGAATGTAAATGCAAATTTATACAAAATCATCTGTTTAATTCAAACTATTGCAAGAGCAAAAAACCATATTATTCGATAATCACGGAAGACCCATCAATTATGTAAGATTGGCGGTCACAGATCGTTGCAATTTGAGGTGTTTTTATTGTATGCCTGAAAATGGGATAGATTTTTCTCCTAAAAGTATGCTCATGACCTACGAAGAAATGCTCTTAGGTATGCAAATCTTGTCTGAAATGGGAATTACAAAAGTAAGAATAACTGGCGGAGAACCCTTTGTGAGAAATGGGCTAATAAATTTTTTAGAAAAACTTTCTTTTATAAAAGGCATAGAAGAAATCAGCATCACAACAAACGGTGTTCTGACAGAACAATACATTGCACCACTTAAAGAAATTGGAATAAAAAAAATAAACCTTAGCCTTGATAGTCTCGACCCAAAACGTTTTCTCGAAATCACTAGACGTGATGATTTCAACGCCGTTTATAGCACTTTTATAAAACTAATAGAAAATGATTTTGATGTAAAAATAAATGCCGTAGTGATGGACAATAAAAACATCGAAGACATCATTCCTTTGGCAAAACTAACCAAAGACTTCCCTGTTTCTGTTCGTTTTATTGAAGAAATGCCTTTTAATGGCAAAGGACTTGAAAAACCAATATTAAACTGGAACCACAAAAGAATTTTTGAGCTTTTAGAAAATAATTTTGGGACTCTCAAAAGTGAAAACGACAAACCATCTTCTACTTCTCAAAATTATTCTATCGATAATCATAAAGGTTTAGTAGGCATAATCCCTGCTTTTTCAAGAACGTTTTGTGGTACTTGTAATAGAATAAGAATAACCCCGCAAGGTGACATAAAAACTTGCCTATACGGAGACAATCAACTGAATATCAAAAATTTAATACGAGAAAATATTTCACCCAATAGCATCAAAAAAACGCTAAACGAAGCTTTTAACAAAAGAGCTAAAAACGGTTTTGAAGCCGAAAACTCTAGAAGCAAGCAAATAAGCGAGTCAATGACTAGTATAGGAGGGTGATTTTATGCACAAAAGGTATTAATTTTATACTCATTTTCAACAATACCATTAGCCAAACAGCACAACAAAAGGTGTTTTTCATATTTAAACATGCAGATAAACGAAACATTTGACCGCTTCAACGATTTAAAAATACTGATTATAGGCGACTTAATGATAGACGCTTACATTTGGGGAAAGGTAGATAGAATATCTCCTGAAGCACCTGTGCCTGTGGTGAATGTCAAAAAACGTGAAAACAGATTGGGTGGTGCAGGTAATGTGGTTTTAAATATTCAAAGCCTTGGAGCTACACCAATAGTTTGTTCTGTAATAGGTAATGACCCAGCTGGGGATGCGTTATTTACCCTTTTTGAAGAAAAAAACATTTCGACAGATGGCATAATACGCTCAGAAAACCGCCCAACGACCATCAAAGAAAGAATCATCGCTGGCACGCAACAAATAGCAAGAATAGATTCAGAGACAACAACGGCTATATCGAGCGAAGAAACAAATCAACTTATCAATAAAATCAAAAATCTAGCATCTAATGTAGATGTAATAGTTTTTGAAGACTACGACAAAGGAGTAATTACTGAAAACTTAATTACAGAAATTATTGATTTTGCCAATACAAATAACATACCTACGGTAGTTGATCCAAAGAAAAGAAATTTTCTTTTTTATAAAAATGCAACACTTTTTAAGCCAAACTTAAAAGAACTCAAGGAAGGTTTAGGAATTGAATTTGATGTAAATAATGATACCGAACTAAAAAATGTGGTAGATTTATTAAAAAGCAAAATGAATCTTAATGGCGTTTTCTTAACACTTTCAGAAAAAGGTGTTTATATAGATTTCAACAATAACAAAATTAGTATACCCGCACACATCAGACAAATAGCTGATGTATCAGGGGCTGGCGATACGGTAATTTCTATTGCAGCTTGCTGCCTTGCATTGCAACTAGAACCTGAAAAAATAGCTGGACTGGCTAATTTAGGAGGTGGATTAGTTTGTGAAAAATTGGGTGTTGTACCGATAGATAAAGTTATTTTATTGAATGAAGCCACAAAAATATTCGAATCATAAAGCAATAACACATTGGAAATCAACTTACAATTAGAACAACTTTTAAAAAGCATTTCAGGTTTTCAGCCTGAACTTTTTCTTTCATCTATGTTTGTGGTCTTGATAGTTTGCGAATTGATTTTCTTTAAAAAACTGGCTCAACAAGATGCTGACTTTTGGATTAAAACCATCACATTTGCTATCCTAAGTATTAGCTTTTTCCAAATAATTATACAATTTAATCAAGCAGAAGAAGGTTTTCTTTTCAATAATATGATTTATTTGGACGCAAAATCTATCTTTTTTAAAGGTCTGATAGCTCTTTCAGGTATCATGTTATTACTACATTCTTTTGCAGTAAAAAAAATATGGAAAGGTGAATTTTATATTTTATTAATTGGCACTGTATTAGGTTTGTATTTGCTTACAATGTCTGTAAATCTGATGATGGTTTACTTGTCTCTTGAAATTGTCTCTATAGCTTCTTATATATTTACCCTTTTCGAAAAAGATAAAAAAGCGAGTGAAGGGGCTATTAAATACATACTTTTCGGTGCAGTAGCGTCGGCAATAATGCTATATGGCATGTCTTTGTTGTACGGCATTACAGGTTCTTTAGTGTATATTTCCCCCGAATTTAGCAGAGGATTGGCAGCGGTAAAACCAGTAGTTAGCACTATTGCTATCATACTTTCTTTGGCTGGATTTCTATTTAAATTATCTCTTGCTCCATTTCACATCTGGACACCCGATGTATATCAAACTGCACCTACACCTATAGTTTCTTTCTTTTCG
>JAGNSI010000233.1 GCA_017988135.1 Pseudarcicella sp. | reverse complement strand
CGTTTAAAAACACAATTTCCCATCCAAATTTATTCGTATAACATTGGGTATAAACTGCACCTAAAATGTACGTGATATCCTCATAGTTCTCATATCTATCAATCGGAAAACTAATTTTATTATTCTTCCCGACTTGTCCCTCTTTTAAACTCACAAATCATAACATATTGGTTTACATTTGATTACAAAATATTTTTACTATTTTTACCGCACTAAGGTGTGGATATGCTTAAATTAAGGGTAGTAAAAACTGGATCTTTGGCGAGTGCCGTGCAGGCTGTTCGGTACCTAAACAATAAACGTATTATTGTAAAGCACTTTGGTTCTGCTCATACTGAATCAGATTTGAATGAGCTACTCATTGTTGCTCAGGAGTGGGTGAAGGATTACTCTAGTCAACTCTCTATTTTCCCTGAGGAAAATCCCAACAACATTTTACTTTTAAATCAATGCTCATTCCTGGGTGTTCACTACACTTTTTTCTATGAAACTGTTTATGATCTGCTTCGGCAAATTGGAGTATTGAATTTGGGAAGGCAATTTTTAGACGATTTGGTGATTATTCGCTTGTTTGAGCCAGCTTCAAAGCTTCGTTCAATAGAATTATTGGAAATCTATTTTGGCATTAAGCACTCCAGAAAAAGTTTTTACAAAGTAGCACCGCAATGGCTTACTTTGAAAGAAAGCGTGGAAAAAAAGGTAGTTCATTTTGCTAAAGATCGCTATGAGTTCAACTTCGATCTATTATTTTACGATGTTACCACCTTATATTTTGAAACTTTTGAGGACGACAATCTACGAAAACAAGGTTTTTCAAAAGATAACAAATCACAACAGCCACAAATTTTAGTAGCCTTGATGGTAACGAAACAAGGTTTTCCGATTGCTTACGAAATCTTTGAGGGAAACACCTTTGAAGGGCATACAATTATTCCCGTTGTTAAAGCCTTTATTGACAAGCACAAAGTCAAAAACTTCACTGTAATTGCCGATGCCGCTATGATAAGTACTGACAACGTTGAAGAACTTCGAAAAAATAAAATCAACTTTATTGTAGGTGCCAGATTGGGAAATCTGCCCAATGAGGAGATAGAAAAAATAGACATAGCCATTAACAGAGAGGATAATAAGTCAATTAGAATTACAAGCTCTAACGGCTACTTAATTTGCAGTTATTCTTCGATTCGCTTTAGAAAAGACAAACATGAAATGGAAAAGCAAATAGACCGAGCAAAACTTATTGTTGAAAACCCTGGTAAAAACAAAAAAGTAAAATTTACCAAAACTAACGACCAAAAAGTTGAGTTAAACCAAAAATTAATAGATAAACATACAAAACTGCTCGGTATAAAAGGCTACTATACAGACTTAGAGGAGAATATCGTCAACAATAGTACCGTAATAGAGCGTTATCACGAACTTTATAAAATAGAACAAGCCTTCAGGATATCTAAAAGTGATTTAAAAACAAGACCCATTTTTCATTTTAAAGAAGAGCCAATCAAGCTACATATGCTAATATGTTTTATGGCCTTAGTAGTATCGAAACATATTGAAATAAAAACTGGAGCTTCAATTAGGCAATTCATAACCGAATGCAAAAAAGTAACAGACGCCAGAATGCTAAACCAAATAACAGGCAAGGAACTAAAAATAAGAACAAACATTACCCCAGAAATTTTGGTTTTTTTGAGTAAGTTGAACGCACCGCACTAAAAGGGACAAGTCGGGGGGTTGTGCATTTTTTTAATTGAAGGCTTTCAGCCAACTTCTTTTAAATAATTAATATTTCAAACTAAACTTTTTTAAATTACCATATAAACTCAAGTTGATTATTTGTACTTTCTGGAAATATATTTTTATCTATCATATTATAGCCTAATACTATGGTGTTCTCTTGAAGGCCAGTAAGAATTTTATATAATAATGCATGGTATCTTATTCCAAATTTTCCATCTATTGACAATAAACTATACTCTTCAATATCGTTTAAAAACACAATTTCCCATCCAAATTTATTCGTATAACATTGGGTATAAACTGCACCTAAAATGTACGTGATATCCTCATAGTTCTCATATCTATCAATCGGAAAACTAATTTTATTATTCTTTACATTTTCAACACATTCTTGAAGAAGTTTTATAATATCATCCCATTCAGTATGCTCTGGAAAATCTACATACCAGCCAATGAACTCCAAACCGCTTTGAAAGTCAGTGTCTAGTTCTTGAATTTCTTCATTTGAAATAATTCTATAATCCATATATATTTTGTTTTTTTAGAGTATTCCTTTTATTTCAAGAATTAACCGCTAACTTCTACTTCTTCAAAAACACATCCTTTTATACCATTTTTTTCTAAAAGGTCTTTTACATCTTCACGAATAAAATTTGAACTTATGGCCTCCTTTATTTTAAATATTCTTGGAAAATATCTCTCTTGAGATTTTAATACAATTTTCTTTATTTTATAGATACTTCCAGGTAAATAAGGATTAGGACTATAAACTGATTCCTCATAATCAAATGCAGAAATGGTCTCATACATCCCATAAATGGTATAATTAGTTTTATGAGGAACGGCAGAAATAAAAGTCCCATTAACATCAAAAGCCTCATTTTTGCATTTATCATCAATCATAATCGCAGGTACTGATATGAAGTTAATTGGCTCATTTCCAACTATTAAGTCTAACATGTCATTTCTAAAAATTGGTACCCCAGTCAAATCAGAAAAAACAAATTGATTAATTTCCAACATTTTAAAGTTTGAATAAAAATACACAATGTCTGGTACAATTTCCGCATTGATTTTACTAACT
>JAGNSI010000232.1 GCA_017988135.1 Pseudarcicella sp. | reverse complement strand
CCCCTTGCAAAATGGTAATTATTCTGCTATTTGCGAACTTGACGGTTGTCAAAGTTTGGTGAGCAATGTGCTTACTGTCAGTGTTTTTGATTTGAAAATAAATACTTTAGATAAAAATAAATATTGTTATGACGAAAACATTGAGCTCAAACCTACTTTGATAGGTTCGTTTGGTAATACCAATCAGTTGAACGCAGTTTTATTCAATAATCAAAAAAACATAACACTTCCTGTAATTTCTGGAGCTAAACTGAATGTAACGAATGATATTCCCGCTGGAAATTATTTTGTAAAACTACAAACCAACGCCCCAGCTTTTGTATCTAAAGACTCGGTGCAAGTAACGATTTTTCCACGACCAACTGCACAAATTTCAGGTCTCAAAAATGTACTACTGCCAGATTCTGTAAAAATTAAAATAGATTTTACTGGTCAAAAACCTTTTACTTTTGACTTAAATAATAAAATCTTTATATCCAACACAGAACATTTTTCTTATAAAGTGTTAGAAAAATTACCACAAAAATATATTTATACCATCAGCAATTTCAAAGACGCAAATTGCTCAAATGGATTCGTTGCTAAAGACTCTGTACAAATAGATGTAGTCGGTAATGCTCTTGTAAATGATTTAGGGTTTGTTAATTATCCAAATAATATAGGTTTTATAAATTATCCCAACCCCGTAAAAAATCAATTTCGAATATTATTTTCTAATCCTGCACTGCAACCCGTAACAGTACAGTTGTTTACAGGTTTTGGGGTAAAGGTATTAGAAGAAAATGTTTTTTTATTACAGAAAAAAATGGATATACCACTTTCGGTATCTTTACTTCCGCAAGGAACATATTTTATAAAATTAACAGTAGGAGATAAGGTAGGAATTAAAAAAGTATTGAAAAATTAATTTTTGGATCAAAAAATACAATAATATAAAAAATCAAAAGTTTCTACTAAAACCTATGTTTTTCTGAAACCAATTTTTATAATTGTAGTATATTTACAAGGTCTAATGATAACGAACGATAGGGTGGTTAAGCTCCCCAGTAATTAAAAACCAATTTTATTATGCATTTTAAACTAAGTTTGGTCTATATTTTTACATTTGCATTAGCACTGCTTGGGTGCAATTCTGCCTTGCAAACCTTCAAAAGCGGTCAAAAGTATTTTAACCAAGGCGAATACGATATTGCTATTCAAAAACTTTTACCACTTTCTAAGCAAAACCAAAACAGCAAAGAAGTAGATTTTTATATAGCCGAAGCATATCGTTTATCAAACAGAATAGCACAAGCAACACCTTTTTACGAAAAAACTCTAGCTGCAGGCAATTCAAATGCAGACTTGTTGATGCACCTTGCACAATCTAAGCAAGCAAATGGTAATTACTCAGAAGCTCAAAAATATTTGCAAGACTATATCGCCAAAGAAACCGAGAAAACAAATATAGACAAAGCCAACGCACTCATTGGCACAATGGATGAATTGAATAAAATCAGTAAAGTTCAGAAAAACATTAGTATCAGTTCGTTATCTATCAATACAAAAGGTGCAGAGTTTGCTCCATTTCCTATGGGTTCGGGTTTAGTATTTACATCATCAAGAAAATCACTTTATTATAAAAATAACGGGCTTCCTTTTTTGGGTATATATAAAGTAGAACTGGCTTCGCCAATAGATGTTAGAGTACCCGAACTGTTAAGTCAAAACACCAATAAAGAAAATGTAAATGAAGGTTCTGCGGTTTTTTCAAAAGATGGCAGAGTAATGATATTCGCAAGAGGTAATTCGGGAAGAGAAAACAGAGACCTTTCTCCCAATGTAGACTTATATATGTCTAAACTAAGCGAAGGAGTTTGGAGCATACCTGAAATGATATCTGTTTCTGATTCAGCTGCTTGGGATGGTAGTCCTGCATTTTCAAACGATGGTAAGGCATTGTATTTTTCGTCAAATAGAGCTGGAGGTTTTGGAGGGCAAGATATTTACAGAGCCAATATCGACAACTCAGGACGCTTTGGTAATGCGGTAAATTTAGGGTCTAAAATAAACACACCCGGCAATGAAATGTTTCCGTATGTATCTTCTACTGGAAAATTGTTTTTCTCTTCAGACGGACATCCAACACTTGGAGGTTTAGATATTTTTTCTGCAACCAAACAAAAAGGTGAAATTCAAATAGAACATCAAGGCTTGCCACTTAACTCTGTTGGCGACGACTTTGGGTACATAGAGCTAGATACAGCCAAAGGATACTTTGCGTCTAACAGGCCTGGCGGACTAGGAGACGACGATATTTACTTTTTTCAGAAACCCGTTGTCAAAGTTGATCCGCCAGTTGTAGTGCCACAAGTAGTTGTGAAAATTGATACCCTTCCCACACCAAAATTGGTACGATATTTTTTAGCTGGAACCATTCTTGATGAAAAAAATGTATTGTTAGATTCGGTAAAAGTAGTCATTATAGATGATGCAACAGGTCAAAATATTTCAGAGCAATGGACTGGCAAAGACGGTACTTTTGCTAAAGTAAAAGTGTTAGAAAATAAAACCTACACTATTTTGGCTGAGAAAAAAAGCTATTTCACCAAAAGAGAATTATTTACTATGGTGGGTAAAAGCATCCCATTGCAATTGCTCAAAAAAGCCAGTACAGATACTGTTTTTTATGCAAATATACTTTTGGACAAACCAAGTATAGGCAAAGAAATTACCAAACTTTTCAATATAGCACCCATATATTATAACCTAGATAAATCTGATATTCGCTCAGATGCATCTAATGAGCTAGACAGAATAGTACAAGTGTTGGTAGATAATCCAACC
>JAGNSI010000106.1 GCA_017988135.1 Pseudarcicella sp. | reverse complement strand
ACACTGTAGCGTTTGGTTCAACGCTGTAGTGCGTGGCGATGTGAATTTTATAAAAATAGGCAACTACAGCAATATACAAGACGGAGCTGTAATACATTGCACTTATCAAAAAAACGGCACTACCATCGGAAATTATGTATCTATAGCACACAATGCCATAGTACACGGTTGCACCATTGAAGACAATGTACTTATAGGAATGGGAGCAATAGTAATGGACGGTGCAATCATTGAAAAAGGCAGCATAATAGCAGCAGGAGCCATAGTCACCCAAAACACAAGAGTTCCTGCTGGAAGTATTTATGCAGGCAATCCAGCAAAATTCTTAAAAAACGTATCAGAAGAAGCAGCAGAAGTATTTCAACGGACAGCAAACAACTATGTACTTTACGCTAGCTGGTTTGAATAATCAAAACATAAAGAATATCCATATGCCAACACCTAAAAACCCCCAAACTAATCCTTATTAAACCCATATTAAATTGTATTATTTCAATAATTCTATTAATGTTTTAATAACTAGCTTGTTATAAAAAAAAACTTTCTTGTTTTCGACTGTTTTCTTTCTTTTTTAAAATGAAAAACGTACCTTTGTAGCCCTATTAATTTTGATATAAAAAAATAAGTTCATAAAAAAATATACATTTACATTTTAAAATTTAATTGAAAAGTGACTAAGGCAGATATTATCGCAGAAATTTCAGACAAAACAGGTATAGAAAAAGCAGACGTTTCTAGCACACTCGAAACATTTTTCTCTTCTATCAAAGACAATCTTGCCAATGGTGAGAATGTATATGTAAGAGGATTTGGAAGTTTCATAAACAAAAAAAGAGCAAAAAAAGTAGCTAGAAATATTTCAAAAAACACATCAATTACTATAGATGAGCACTTTATACCTAGCTTTAAGCCTGCAAAAATATTTGTTGAGCAAGTAAAAACTAGCGTAGTAGCAAAATAAATTTCAGCCATCAATAAAAAAGTTTTATTCTAAAAATTGTAACAAAAATCAAAATGAATAAATCAATACTTTTATTGATAATTGCAGGAGTAATTGGCACAATAACGCTCTACAATTTGCCAAGAATAGTTGTAAATAATGACAAAAACACATTAAATACAACTAAAACTGTAGAAAAAAAAGAGGAGAAAACAACAGAAAGTAAGACAGTAGAAGAACACAGTGTAGCTCTTACAGAAGTCCAAAAAGTAACTATTGATAAATTAAAGTCAGCTATCGAAAAGTCGGCAGAAGACAAAAAAGAAGCAACAACAAAGCAGCTAATCGAAACATTTGTTACGTATAACAAATATGACAGTGCAGCACAATACTCGGAAAAATTACTAATTTATAATCCGAATATAGCAAATACTATGCTTGTTGCAAATCTTTACAGTGAGGGTGCAAATTTTGCTTTTGACCAACAAAAAGCAAAAGTCATGAGTGAAAAAGCAAGATTTTATTACGATAAAATATTAGCTCAAAGCTCTGACAATTTAGATGCAAAAAGTAACAAAGCTATGACTTACATCAACAGCAATACGCCAATGACAGGCATTATGCTATTGAGAGAAGTAATACAAAAAGACCCAAACAACATACTGGCACTGTTCAATTTAGGTTTGTTATCCATAAAATCAAACCAATTTGAAAAAGCTGTAGGTCGTTTCAATCAAATATTAAAAATAGAACCCAACAATACCAAAGCAATGCTAAATTTAGGCTATTCTTTGGCAGAGTTGAACCAAACAAGCGAAGCTCGCAAGTGGCTCCAAAAGGCATTAGAATCATCTAAAGACGAAAACGAGAAACTAGCAGCAAAACAAATATTATCATCACTAAAGTAGTGGTGCAAAACATTATAAACATTTAAAATTTCAAACATTATGCCTTGCGGAAAAAAAAGAAAAGGACACAAAATTGCCACTCACAAAAGAAAAAAACGTCTTAGAAAAAACAGACACAAGAAAAAATAATTTAATCAGACTTATTGAATATAGATAACAACATCTTATATTTTCAATATACTGACTAAAATACATCAACAGGCACGTGACACAAAACTTGCCTGTTTTTGTTGTTTATTTCGTATTTAGAATAACAATTTTGATTATATCAATAATGTTATTTGTCATAACACCTTAAACAAGGTAATAAAAAACGCAATACCTTCATATATTAGGCAATAAATGCTTAATCATGAAGTTATTGGTGTAAGATGACGTTTTAATTTACGAATAAAACATTGTTTCTAATTTTTATCGTTTCTAATCATATTCTCAAGTGAGTAATGAATTAATCATCAATTCGACTCCCAATGGAGATCGTATAGCTCTTTTACAAGACAAAAGGATAGTAGAGTATAATTTAGAAGAATCGGAACCTCATTTTTCGGTAGGCGACATATATCTAGGAACTGTTAAAAAACTAGTTTCTGGACTGAATGCCGCTTTTATTGATATTGGATACGAAAAAGATGCTTTTTTGCACTATCAAGACTTAGGTTCCAACTTCAATACATTTTCTAAATTCACTAAAGACGTAATTGCCAAAAGACAAAAAAATGGCAACTTAGAAAGCTTCAAGCTATTTCCCGAAATAGACAAACTAGGAAAAATAGATAAAGTTTTAATAAAAAATACCCCCATTTTGGTGCAGGTAATTAAAGAACCTATTTCTACAAAAGGTCCAAGATTATCATGCGACATATCTATTGCAGGTAGATTTCTAGTAGTGGTTCCATTTTCTAATGGTGTAAATATTTCTAAAAAAATCACTTCAAAGTCAGAAAGAAACAGATTACAGAAATTAATGGCTAGCATAAAGCCAGACAATTATGGAGTAATCATCAGAACTGTTGCCGAAGGCATTGATGTAGAAGAACTTGATAGAGATTTAAAAGACTCTTTAGCCAAATGGGAAGCCGGTGTAGCTTCACTTTTAGAAGCAAAACCTAGCGATAAAATAATTGGCGAAATGAGCAGAGCAACTTCTATGTTGAGAGACTTGCTCAATAACAATTTCGACAGTATCATCGTAGACACACCAGAACTTTACCAAGAAGCCAAAAATTATGTTCACACTATTTCTCCAGACAAAGAGAAAATAGTAAAATTACACACAGGTAAAACCAAAGTATTTGAGCAATTCGGTATCGAAAAACAATTGAAATCATTGTTTGGCAGATCGGTTAGCTTGCCCGGTGGAGGATATTTGATAATTGAACATACCGAAGCATTGCACGTTATAGATGTAAACTCTGGGAATAAATCTAACCACGAGGAAGACCAAGAATCTACAGCTTTAAACGTAAACAGAGAAGCTGCTAAAGAAATTGCACGACAACTTAGGTTGCGAGATATGGGTGGAATAGTAGTTGTAGATTTCATTGACATGAAAAAAGCCGAAAACAAAAAGCTGATTCAAGATGTCATGAAAGATGAAATGAAATTGGATAGGTCTAAATACACCATATTGCCGCTTACAAAATTTGGCTTAATGCAAATTACCCGCCAAAGAGTAAGACCAGAAACCAACGTTCAAACATCAGAAGTCTGCCCATCTTGTAACGGTACAGGAAAAATAACAGCAAGTATCATTATTACAGACACTATAGAACAAAATTTGGAACATATAGTTGTAAAACAAAATGAGAAAAGCCCTTCTGTAGTTTTACACCCATTCTTATACGCTTATTATTCTAAAGGATTACCTTCTAGAAGAATGAAATGGTACTTTAAATACAAAACTTGGATAAAGCTAGTAGAAGACACTTCTCTTGGTGTTACAGAATTTAAATTTTTGAACGCTCAAGGGGAAACAATAGAAATAATGTAAAATTGGTATAGATTTTGTTTAACTTTCTATATCTTTTATAATTTCATAAAGGAATGTTTGAAAAATACATGTATTGCAATGATTAAGTGTATTTTTCAAACATAAATTTTAGAAAAATTATCCATTATTTAAGACGTCAA
The DNA here is from genome assembly GCA_017988135.1 of Pseudarcicella sp. Classification (GTDB taxonomy): domain Bacteria; phylum Bacteroidota; class Bacteroidia; order Cytophagales; family Spirosomataceae; genus JAGNSI01. The sequence continues at coordinate 4,990 of JAGNSI010000106.1, read as the reverse complement.
AATGTTCTATCAGACACCCAAAGCCTTAAAATAGCTTTTATGGAGCAAAATGTCGCCTTTGAAAACAATACTTTATAAATGAAAAAAGCACTATTTGGTTTTATCCTAATTACTTTATTTACAACCAACTTAAACGCCCAAAAAATAAGCCCCGCCAAATGGTCTTGGATGCTATCAAAAGCAAATCCTGAAGTGGGCGAAAGGGTAGACATTATATTCAAAGTAAATATTATAGATGATTGGTACTTGTATTCTTGCGATTTTAGTCGTGATTTAGGACCAATTGTAACGTCTATAAAATTAAAAGCAAACCCGTCATTTATAGCTTTAGGTGAACTAACGGCAATAAATCCGTCTAAAAAAATGGACACTGAAATCTGGAATGGCGAATACACCTATTTCAAACACAGTGCTGAATTTCGTCAAAAAGTCAAAATATTAAAACTCAATCCTATCATTGAAGGTAGCTACGACAGTCAATCTTGCTCTGACGTAACGGGTCAATGTGTTCCGGTAAAGGGTGAGTTCAAGATAGATCCTAAAATTGGTGCAGGCGAAGATTTAGAAAAAAAAAAAGTACAGACGGCAACAACAGTACCGCAACCGGTCAAAACACAAACGGTAGTTACACCTCCAGTAGCACCAGCAGTGACGCCGCCAGCAAAGAAACCAACCACGACCAAACCAACAACAACAAAGAAATAAATCCTTCAAATAATATGGGGGACTCGCCCAATAATATCTCATCATTGTTTGGTTTCTTTTGGGTTGCATTAGGAGCAGGCTTTTTAGCTTTACTTACTCCTTGCGTGTATCCACTAATTCCTATGACAGTTAGTTTTTTCACCAAACAAAAAGGAGGCAAAAAACTAGCACTTTTCTACGGCATTTGTATAATATTAATTTACGTTGTCTTTGGAACAATTATAGCTAGATTTTTTGGAGCAAGCTTCAACAATTGGCTTTCTACACACTGGCTTCCAAATGTTTTATTCTTTGCAATTTTCTTACTATTTGGTATCTCTTTCTTAGGAGCTTTTGAAATAGTATTGCCATCAAGCTTGGTTAACAAAATAGACGCAAAATCTGACAAAGGTGGTTTATCGGGCGTATTTTTTATGGCCTTTACATTGGTATTGGTTTCATTTTCTTGTACGGGTCCTGTGGCTGGTTCTATCTTAATAGCCTCTGCCAATGGTCAATTACTCAAGCCTATCGTGGGCATGTTTGGCTTTTCTTTGGCTTTTGCTATTCCATTTACATTGTTTGCAATATTCCCAAACTGGCTAAATTCTCTACCAAAGTCGGGTGGTTGGATGAACTCAGTAAAAGTAGTATTAGGATTCCTTGAAATTGCTCTTGCATTGAAATTCCTCAGCACTGCAGACCAAGTGTATCACTGGCATATATTAGATAGAGAAGTGTATTTGGCTTTGTGGATAGTGATTTTTAGTTTTATAGGTTTGTATTTGATTGGCAAAATAAAAACCAGCCACGATTCTAATATTGAAAAATTGTCTGTTCCTCGTATTTTGATGGGGATAATAGCGTTTGCATTTGTGATTTATATGATACCGGGTATGTTTGGTGCTCCGCTCAAAGCTTTGGCAGGTTGGTTACCTCCTATGTCAAGCCAAGATTTTGTACTTGGAAATGGATTGTCAAAATCAGAAAACAATGATGATTCAAATTTTCCATCAAAAGTAAAATACCAAGATTTACTAGAATTGCCACACGGAATTAATGGTTTTTTTGATTATAAAGAAGCTGTTGATTATGCTAAAAGTGTAAACAAACCCGTTTTTATAGATTTTACAGGACATGGCTGTGTAAACTGCCGCAAAATGGAAGAAAACGTTTGGGTTAAGCCAAGTATCCTCAGTAAACTAAAAAATGACTTTGTGGTAGTAGCTTTATATGCAGACGAAAAACATGAATTACCCAAAAATGAATGGTATAAATCTAAAGACGACGGTTTAGAAAAAACGACTATTGGAGATCAAAATTTAGACTTTCAAATTACAAAATTCAATGCTAATGCTCAACCTTTGTATTGCATTATAAATCCCAATGATGATTCAAAACCATTGGTAGAACCAAAGAGTTTCGATTTGAGCGAAGATAATTTTCTTCAATTTTTGAATGATGGTCTTAAGAAATTCAAAGAATAATAACATAAAAAAAACTAGCCTCAAAGCTAGTTTTTTTTATACCCAAACAAAAGAAGACATCAATAAAAATGTAGACTCATTCAAATAGTTATTTCTAAATTTTAGTACAAACTTTTAATGTTTTAATAAAAAAGAAGATTCGTTTTTATAATCTATATCACCAATAATACTTAACTTAACAGTACTAATTTTTGCTTCTTCCATTTCTATTATTTGAAAGTTAAATGGCTGACAAACAATCACTTCATTTAATTCTGGTATATCTTCATGTATGGCAATTATCATACCTCCAAGTGTATCATAGTCTCCTTCGGGAAGATTCCAGTTGTACTTTTCGTTGAGATAATCTATCTCATGACGTGCCGAAAGAATATAATGCTTATCGTCTAATTTCTTTTCTACCCAGTCTTCTGAATGGTCAAATTCATCTTGTATTTCGCCAAAAATCTTCTCCATTACATCTTCCATGCTCACCAACCCTGATGTACTGCCAAACTCATCTACCACCAAGGCTAATGATTTGTGTTCTTTAGAAAAACGTATCATCAAGTCGTTTGCGGGCATTGCCTCCGGAACTATAGGTATCTGAGTAAGTATACTGGCTACTTCTTTTGGCTTTTTAAAAAGCGACAGCGTATGGCAATAGCCAACCACATCTTCTAATGAATCTTTGTACACCAATACCCTAGAATGACCGCTTTCTATGAAAACTTTTTTAAGCTCTTCTACGCCTCCTTCCATATCCATTGCCGTGATTTCTGTACGAGGAATCATGCAATCTCTCACTTTTACTTGTTTAAACCCTAATGCATTGTTAAATATTTTGGTATCAACTTCGGCTTCTTCTTCGGTAGATGTTTTACGGTTAAGATTTTGTAAATAATTGTTTAAATCTGTAAGTCCAAATGCAGGCTTACTATCTGAATAATCTAAACGAAGCACTTTTTTGATAAACCATTCAGACATTCCCACTATCACATACACCAAAGGGTACATCAAATGATACACTATCCAAATTGGTATTGCAAGCACTTCTAAAAAACCATCTGGATTTAGTAAAAAAATACTTTTGGGCGTAAATTCGGAGGTTGTCAATATAATAATAGTACCTATCAAAGAAGCGATCAAGCCTGCAGCTAAATCAGACACTGGCAAAACACTTTGAATTTGATGATGTAAAAAACCTTCCATAAAAATACCGTATGCCACCAGCGAAAGCGTATTGCCAATAAGCATAGTGCCAATAAATTTTGACGGATTTTTGATGAAATTAGAAATAATTTGCCCTAAAATAACACCTTGCTTTGCCTGTAACTCAAAATATAACTTATTGGCAGAAACAAAAGCCATTTCTACGCCCGAAAAAAAAGCAGAAAATATAATGGATAATACTATAAATAAAATCTGTTGAGACTCCATAATTTATTGACTGGATTGATTTATTTGAATTTTAAAAAATCGCTAAGGTTAAATATAACTACTTATTTTGAATTGTAAAAAAATATCATTCACAATGGGTAAATTAAGCGTAAAATGAATTTTGAATTTTGTACTTCAGTTAGAAAAATATAAATTTGTCTAACATACAATTCATATCAAAACTTAAAAAATGAACCCGAAATCTTCACTTATATCACTTTTACTTTGCTTAGCTTCACTTTTTTCAAGGGCAAATACGCCACAAAATGACCAATTGGCTATAGACAGAATTTCTTTTGTTTTTAATCTAAAAAAACAAATAGCAAGCAATGGTTGGAAAAGATTTTCGCTTAAAAAATATGAAGTCCCATTGATTTACTATACCGACTCAAGCACTTATGTGGCGAATCCTACGACTAAATTTCTTTCTATTTTTGATGCAAAAAATATTTATTCAACCCAAGAACTTAACATTTTTAAAATAAATCATTTGATAGATAGCATTCCATTTCATATGGAAACTGCAATTGTAAACAGCTCTGAGCCGAATATTTACAATCATCAATCACCATTTATGCAATGTAGCAGTGTTGAGATTGTTAAACAAAAAATACCCGACTTAAAAAATACTGAAGAATGGATTACAATGATTATACACGAATATTTTCATGGATTTCAGCTTAAACATAAAAAATTCTCAAATTTTACAATGAATAACATTTTTACTTTCCGAAGAGATAGCTTAACAAATCTTTATAAAAAGTATGATTGGTTTAAAAAAAGTGTTGATTTAGAAAATGAATATTTACTACAAATAATCCAAGAAAAAGACACAAACAAGATTGATAGTTTAGTCCAACATTTTTTTATTGAAAGAAATGCTAGAAGATTAAAAACAAAAGAAGTGGTAAATTTAGACTTAGAGCTTTATGAAAAATACTATGAAACCATAGAGGGTACTGCACGTTATACTGAATATGGTTTTTATAAAACATTTTCAGAAATGCCTCAAAATGCCGCTTACTTACCTAATGACACGTATTTTCAATCTTTCAAAAATTATCAAAATTATCAAATCAATAAAGACAAATGGCTTTATATGACTAATAAAACAAGTTACTTATATGCAATAGGTTTTAATATGGCTAGGGCTATGGATAAACTAAATATTGATTTCAAAAATGTTTTGTTCGCAAATGAAACGCTTACTTTAGAAGATATATTTAAAAGTAAATAATTTTAAAATAGAATGATATCAGTACAAAAAATCCAACAAAAAAACCATTCGAAATAGAAAGATATCATCAAAAAAAAGCAACAAAAAAACCATTCGAAATAGAAAGATATCATCAAAAAAAAAACAAAAAAAAAACCATTCGAAATAGAAAGATATCATCAAA
>JAGNSI010000011.1 GCA_017988135.1 Pseudarcicella sp. | reverse complement strand
AACACTTATTTAGAAAGTCCCAAAGACAAAGGTATAGTAAGTGACACACCGCCTATAGCAATCAGTTTTTTACAATTTCCAAGCACACCCAATGCTGATACTATAAAATATGGTGATTCTAAAAATCAATTAGAAATGTTAGGCATTGATAAACTGCATCAGAAAGGATACAGAGGAGAAGGAATGTTGATAGCTGTTTTAGATGATGGTTTTAAAAATGCTGATAGAGTACCTTACCTAAAGAGTATTTTTGAAGAAAAAAGGATATTGGCTACTTATAATTTCGTCAAAAAAAAATCACAGGTTTATGAAGATGGCGGTCATGGCACATCTGTGCTTAGTTGCATAGCTACAGACGTTAATGGTAAACTATACGGTTCGGCTTATAAATCTACTTTTGTATTACTAAAAACAGAGAAATTGGAAGACGAGTCGGTACAAGAAGAAGCTAATATTTTGTTTGCTTTAGAATATGCAGATAGTTTAGGCGTAGATGTAGTGAATATTTCGTTGGGATATGACATTATGGATAATCCACTTACTTCATACTCACAAGCTAAAAGAAATGGATTTACAAGTTTGTCAGCAAGAGCAGTAAATTGGGCAAGCACAAAAGGTATGATTGCCGTGGTTGCAGCTGGTAACTCTGGACAAACTTCAGACAAGCTTATAATGACTCCAGCAGATGCAGATTCTGCTTTGACAGTGGGCGGGGTAGACGCAGTTAAAAATATTTATACAAAAAGTAGCATAGGTCCAAGAATTGATGGAATTACAAAGCCAGATTTAATGGCGAAAGGAGTTGCTACGGTTTTAGGAGGTCTTTTAGGGAATATCGCTACAGGTAGTGGCACATCTTATGCTTCACCTTTGATGGCTGGCTTGGTAGCTATATTTTGGCAGCAAAATCCTACTTTTACAGCTGCACAAATAAAAAATGCTTTGAAGAAATCAGGTGATAAATACCTCAATCCTTCATCACAATTTGGTTTTGGAATTCCTTCGCCAGATTCGGCTTTGAAGTTTTTAGTGCCTTTGCCTCCTGAAATTTTAGGTTTAGAAAATAGAAATAACTTAAAATTGAATATTAGCCCCAATCCTTTTGATAATTTCACATTACCAAAATTAGATTTCGTATCCAATAAAAAAAACTGTTTGGCTATAATTTACAATTCAAAAGGAGAAATAGTTTGGCGAAATATTGTTCAAAATAACAATGATATTTTAAAACTAGAAAATCTTTCTGCTGGGCAATATGTTTTGAAAATAACTGATGGGAGTAGTTTTGGTATAAAAAAAATTACTAAAATAAATTAAAATCAGTAACCCACTTCCATTAAATATAGTCCATGAGCAGGCACAGATCGCCCTGCTTTTTTTCTTGATTTTGAAATAATAATTTTCTCGAAATCCTCTACGTTCAATTTTCCAGTTCCAACGTCAAGTAAAGTGCCAACTATAGTTCTTACCATGCCTCTCAAAAAACGATTTGCCTGAATAGTAAAAACCAATAAATCTTTGTTTTTGTATTCCCAAATAGCTTTTGTAATAGTACAATCGAAGGTATATACTTCTGTTTTTACCTTGCTAAACGCTTCAAAATCTGTGTGTTTGAGTAATATTTCGCAAGCTAAATTCATTTTATTTAGGTCTAAATCTATTTCAAAATGATAAGATAAATCGGTAGCAAAAGGGTTTTTACAACGTGAAATATGGTATTCATAACGCCTGAAAATAGCCTCAAATCTACAATGATAGTTGTCTGCAACAAGCCAAATGTCGAAAATGGTAATATCTTTTGGCAATAAACTATTTAATCTATAAACTATATTTTTGGTTTGTGCGATTTCAGTTTCTGATTCAAAATGAGCTATTTGGTGCTTTGCATGTACAAAAGCATCTGTACGAGAACTTCCAGTTAGAGCTATTGGATTCTTCAATATTTTGGACATTGCTTCTTGTATAACTTGTTGTACAGTAACGGCATTTTCTTGAATTTGCCAGCCATTGTAAGCTGTCCCTTTGTACGAAAATGATATAAAATAACGCATAAAAATAATTGAATTAACAACACTCACACAAATAGAAACATAATCAAACAAATATACTTGCTCAAATTGGATTTACAATTTGAGCAGTTTTTTTGTAATTTGTATTTTTATTCAAAACGCAAATTTATCGCATGAATACTTTAGAATCTAGTGTCAATTTTTTGTCTTTACCTATCTATACCCAAGCTCAGTATGTTTTAATAGATAGCAGACAATTGACATTTGCCCGGCAATCTATATTTTTTGCCATCAAGGGTTTGCATCACGATGGGCATAAATTTATTCAAGAGTTGTACCAAAAAGGCGTTAGAGAATTTGTAGTAGAAGAAAAATCCCTGGACGATAAGATTATTGCAACTCTTCAAAGTTTTCAAAATGTTAAGATTTGGAAAGTTGAAAGTAGCATTTTGGCTCTGCAAGATTTGGCAAAAATACATCGTGAAAAGTTCAGTTTTCCTGTAATTGCTATAACAGGAAGTAATGGCAAAACCATCGTAAAAGAATGGCTTTCGACATTATTAAAAAATGATTATAAAGTTATAAAAAGCCCCAAGTCTTATAATTCCCAAGTTGGCGTTCCTCTTTCTGTTTGGCAAATGAGCATTCATCATACTTTAGGTATCTTTGAAGCAGGCATCTCGATGCCTGACGAAATGGAAAAAATCGCTCGAGTAATTCAGCCCAATTGGGGTATTCTTACCAATATTGGTTCGGCTCATAACGAGTTTTTTGAGTCAGAAAAAACCAAGCTTCAAGAGAAGTTGAAGTTATTTAAAAATGCCCAAAAAATCATTTTTAATTCAGATAATGATTTAATATTGAGCGAATTAAATAATTCAAAATTAACAGCTCAAAAAATAAGTTGGGGGAAAAATAACACTTCAACATATCAAGTTTTAACAGAAAAGAAAGATAAAATTGTTATTATTCGTATCAATAATAAATACACTTTCAAGACTGGTTTTTTAGATCAAGCTTCGCTCGAAAATCTATTACATTGCATAGTTGTAATGTTAGAAATGGGTTTTGAGCAAGACAAAATCCAACTTAAAATAGATACACTTAAACCCATTTCGATGCGTCTTGAATTGAAAGAAGGGGTTGAGAAAAATTATTTGATAGACGATACTTACAACAATGATGTAGTAGGTTTGCGAATGGCGATTAACTTTTTGAGCCAACAAAACCAAAGACTCAATAAGGTATTGATAATAAGTCCACTGTTGGAATCAGGAATCGATGAAGCTGTATTGTACCAACAAATAGCCCAATTGATACAAGAAAATGGTGTCAATCAGTTGATAGGAATAGGGGATATTTTTTCTAAATACAAAAGTTATTTTTCAGATAAATCGTGTTTTTTTGACAAGACAGAAGATTTTTTGGCAAGCGAAGCATTCAAAAATATCAAAGAAAGCATTGTATTAATAAAAGGAGCAAGAAGTTTTGCTTTCGAAAAAATTGTCAATAAAATGCTTGCCAAAACACATCGCACTACCTTAGAAATAAATTTAGATGCGCTGACCAATAACTTAAATTTTTTTAAGAAAAAAATAGGATTGAACACCCAAATGATGGTGATGGTAAAAGCATTTGCCTATGGGTCGGGAAGTCTAGAGGTTGCCAATTTGTTACAATATCATGGCGTAGCATACTTGGCGGTTGCCTATACAGATGAGGGTGTTTTTCTGCGTCAAAATGGTATTTACTTGCCCATTATGGTAATGAATCCTACCAGTAACGATTTCGATAAAATAATAGAATACAACCTTGAACCCGAAATTTATTCGCCTACGATTTTGAAAGTGTTCATGGATTTTTTAGCTGAAAATCAAAAAACAGCAAAAATTCATTTGAAAATAGATACAGGAATGCATCGTTTAGGTTTCGAAAAAAATCAAATAAACGAGTTAGTTGAAAATATAAATTCAATTGATTGTTTTCAGATTGCCAGTATTTTTAGCCATTTAGCTGCTGCAGAAGATCCTGCTTTCAATGATTTTACCAATCAACAGCTTATAGATTTTACAGAAATTGCAGAGCAAATTATCTATTATATTGGTTACAGACCAATGCTACATATCGCTAATTCTGCAGCTATAGCTGTTCATCCAAAAGCCAAATTTGATATGGTAAGGCTGGGTATTGGGCTTTATGGCGTTGCTACCAATAGTGTAGAGCAAGCACAGTTAGAAACTGTAGGCACTTTGAAAACCGTAGTTTCTCAAATAAAACACACAGATGTAGGGCAAAGTATAGGCTATGGCAGAAAAGGTGAAATTACTCAGCCTACCCAAACCGCCACTTTGGCAATTGGCTATGCAGATGGCTACGATAGGCGATTTGGAAATGGAAATGGAAGTTTATTAGTAAATGGTGTTTTGTGTAAAACCATAGGTAATATTTGTATGGATATGACCATGGTAGATGTTTCTGGAGTGGATGTAAATGAAGGCGACGAAGTGATGGTTTTTGGAGAAAACCTTTCGATTATAGATTTAGCAAAAAAAATAAATACCATTCCATACGAAATCTTAACCAATGTAAGTGAAAGGGTCAAAAGGGTTTATTTTCAGACATAAAAAAAACTTGTTTCTCTATGAAACAAGTTTTTTTAGAAATCATTTTGTTTATCTTTATTTGAAACCAACTGGAAGGACAACTTGTGAGCTTACATTGGTGCCATCTTGTTTGGCTGGTGTCCATGCCGGCATAGCTTTTACAACTCTTAGTGCCTCAAAGTTCAACGTTTCGTTTGAGCCTTTTAATATATGCACTTTTTCTATAGAACCATTTTTTCTAACTATAAACTTCAAATACACTTTTCCGTTTATATCTTCTGTATTTACGTTGCTTGGTACCTTTAGATTTTTGGTGAAATAAGCTTTCATTTCCTCTAAACCTCCAGCATATTCGGCTAAAATTTCAGGCATTACGTATATAGAATCAGATTTATCAACACCATCGTCCAACAACTGCGTGAACTGATTGTTGCCATAAACCAATTTTTCTTCTTCAGATAACACTTGTTCTCTGTATTCTGGAACAGCGTTTTCTATTGGTTTTGGAGTAGTTTTTAGCTGTTCTTTGGGTGTGAAATCAACTGATTCCGCAGCTTTGTTTTGTGATTTTGTATTCTTTGAATTGATAGACTGTAATTCAGATTTTGCTTTTTGTAATAAACGTTCTATTTCGTCAATATCTTCATCGCTACTATTTTTAGTAGAGTCACTTGCCAAAGAATAGTCCGTTGAAGCTAAGTGATTATGCTCGAATTTGTTTTTGGAATTAGAAAAAGATTTATCATTAGAAGCAACAATATTTGTGGCCACTCCTAAAAACATCACAATAACGATTACTATTTTCATTGAGATTGCTTGAATTAATTATAAGAATATAATTTAAAACGATTTAATTGTAAAATAGTCACAAATATAACAAATGATTTTATTTGTTTTGTACAATGAATTATTAATTTTTGTAACAAAAATCTTGCCAAATTGATAAATTTATTCCAAAACAAGTAAGTGCTTTTTCTCTAATTCAATATTCGCACCATTTTGATTACTAATGTAATAAATTTTAATTTCAAAAGTGTCTTTTTCTTTCACAATTTTCATTTTAGGAAATAGTTTTTCTGAAGCATCTGATTGGTCATTTTTTAGGCTTAAAAGATATGATTTCTTGTTTTTATCTTTAATTTCTATAACAAAAAAACGTTTTTCTTTTACTTCTTCGCTGTATTTAGCTATTATTTTTCCATCTATAGCCATCTCATAAATTTCTTGTGAATTTTCAAAGTAACCTTCTTTGAAATAAGTAGATTTTACATATTGAAAAACAAATATAAATAAACCTAATAGCACAAGAATATTAATCAATTTTTTAGTGATTCCTTGGTTTTGAAGCACAGTATCATCCACACTGCTAGTTTTGTGGCTAGGCATAATACTACCAAAATACGGCATACTGAGTTTTTTTCTTGGAGGTCTTGGCTTGGGTTTCATTTATAATTAATTAGTGTATTGGTCTGAATGTCAATTTTTTAAATTTAAAAATCTTTGAATTGGAATTTATTTTAACCTAAAACCTTATTTTAATCAACAATATTATAAAAAAAATACCTATTTAAAGTTTTGAATAAACTATTTTTGTGTAAAGATAAATTCAATTCTATTGACATTCCAGATAGAATTGATTTATAAAAAATTAAATTATTTTAATTAGAATATACCATAACAATGTTTAATATTTTAACAAAAAGCTTAACAAAGCTATTCGGAACAAAATCTGAAAGAGACATAAAAGAATTGATGCCCTATGTTGAAAAAACAAAAGTAGCTTTTCAGCAATTGGCAAACATATCTGATGACGAATTACGCCAAAAAACTATTTACCTTAAGTCGGTAATTAGTTCGAAATTACAGCCAATAGACGATTCTCTGAAAAACTTGCATCTACAAGCAGAAAGCACCAGCGATATCAATCAAAAAGAAAACTATTTCAACGAAATTGATAAGCTAGAGCTAGATAGAAACAAAAATCTAGAAGTAGTTTTGTTGGAAATTTTGCCAGAGGCATTTGCTGTAGTAAAAGAAACTGCACGTAGATTTGCCGATAACGGTAGCTTAAATGTATTGGCAACTGTTGAAGATAAATTGATATCATCTACCAAAAAAAATGTAGAAATTGTAGGTGATAGAGCTATTTGGCACAACAAATGGTTGGCAGCAGGCAACGAAATAGTGTGGAATATGGTACATTATGACGTGCAGCTGATAGGTGGAATAGTGCTTCATCAAGGAAAAATTGCTGAAATGGCAACAGGTGAAGGTAAAACATTGGTTTCTACATTGCCAGCTTATCTCAATGCAATTGCAGGCAGAGGCGTACATATAGTAACAGTAAATGATTACTTAGCCAAGCGTGATGCTGAGTGGAATGCACCGCTTTTTGAATTTCATGGGCTAAAAGTAGATTGCATAGACAAGCACGAACCCAATACCGAAAATCGTAGAAATGCTTACCTAGCTGATATTACATACGGAACTAACAACGAATTTGGTTTTGACTATCTACGTGATAATATGGCCAGTAGCAAAGTAGAACAGGTGCAAAGAAAACATCATTTTGCCATGGTAGATGAGGTAGATTCTGTACTTATTGACGACGCTAGAACACCTTTGATTATCTCTGGTCCAATGGCAAAAGGCGACGAACATGAGTTTGATAGCTTCAAGCCTATGGTGATGAAAATGCTAGAAGTACAAAAACAAATAGTACAGAAAAACTTGATTGACGCTAAAGCTTTGATAACTGCGGGCGACAAAAAAGAAGGTGGTTTAGCTTTGTTTAGAGCACACAGAGGTTTACCTAAGTCTAAACCATTGATAAAATATTTATCGGAGTCGGGCATAAAACAAATAATGGGCGAAACCGAAAATATTTATTTAGCAGAAAACCAAAAGCTAATGCCACAAGCAGATGCACCTTTGCTATTTACCATCGAAGAAAAAAACAACCAAGTTGAGCTTACTCAAAAAGGAATAGAATACTTAACCAATAGTACTGATAATCCTAACTTTTTTATACTGCCCGATTTATCTATAGACTTAAATAATATAGAAAAAGATACTACTATTTCGGAACACGAAAGGTTGGCACAAAAAGAAAGTTTGATACGTGATTATTCTATCAAAACCCAAAGAATACATACATTAAACCAATTGTTGAAAGCCTATACGCTTTTTGAAAAAGATACCGAATATATTTTGGTGGATGGTAAAATAAAATTGGTAGATGAGCAGACAGGTCGTGTTATGGAAGGGCGTAGGTACTCAGACGGCTTGCATCAGGCGATAGAAGCAAAAGAGGGCGTGAACATCGAAGATGCTACTCAAACTTATGCTACTGTTACTCTTCAAAACTTTTTTAGAATGTATCACAAGCTATGTGGTATGACGGGTACAGCCGAAACAGAGGCAGGTGAGTTTTGGTCTATTTACAAATTAGATGTGGTTACAGTACCAACCAATCGTACTATTTCAAGAAAAGACCACGAAGATAAAGTATATAAAACTATTCGTGAAAAATACAACGCCGTAGCACAAGAAATACAAGAATTGGTAGAGCAAGGTCGTCCAGTATTGGTAGGTACAACTACGGTAGAAAATTCGGAGATTATTTCTAGAATGCTTTCTATTCGCAAAATACCACACAATGTATTGAATGCCAAACAACACGCTCGTGAAGCTGATATTGTTGCAGAAGCAGGACAATCTGGGAAAGTAACCATAGCCACCAACATGGCGGGTCGTGGTACCGATATCAAGCTAAGTGCAGCATCTAAAGCGGCGGGAGGCTTGGCTATTATTGGTACAGAAAGACATGAGTCAAGACGTGTAGACAGACAGTTGCGTGGTCGTGCGGGTCGTCAAGGTGATGTGGGTTCGTCGCAATTTTTCTTGTCGCTAGAAGATGGATTGATGCGTCTGTTTGGCTCTGACAGAATAGCCAAAGTGATGGACAAAATGGGCATGGAAGAAGGTGAAGTGATTCAGCATTCTATGATAACATCGTCGGTAGAAAGAGCTCAGAAAAAGGTAGAAGAAAATAACTTTGGTACACGTAAACGATTGTTGGAATATGATGATGTAATGAACTACCAAAGAAATGCAATTTACAAACGCCGTCAAAATGCACTTTTGGGAGAAAGATTGTCGTTGGATATTGCCAATACAATGTACGATACTTGCCAAGAATTGGTACAAAACAATACTAATTTTGATGAATTAGAGTATAGGTGCATAGAAGTGTTGGGAATAAATCCTCCCTTTACCAAAGATTCTTTTGCTAAACTAAAACCTGCAAATAGAATTGAAGAATTGTACAAAGAAGCAGAACGTCAGTATAATTTAAAGAACGATGTTATAGCTAAACAAGCAATAGAAATAGCTAAAGAAGGTTTAAGTAGAGATTTTACTGGTATTCAAGTGCCAATTTCTGATGGTGAAAAAATGTTAGGCGTTTTTGCAAATTCTGAAAAAGCAATAGCTAGTGAAGGCAAAGAATTGATTACTGAGCTTGAAAAATCAGTTACATTATCACTGATAGATCAAGAATGGAAAGAGCATTTGAGAGATATGGATAACTTGAAACAATCGGTGCAAAATGCTAGTTACGAACAAAAAGACCCATTGTTGATTTATAAATTTGAATCGGTAAAACTTTTTCAGAAATTATTATCTAGTGTAAACTTCGATACTATTTCGTTTTTGATGAAAGCCAATATTCCTGATTTTTCACAACAACAGTCTGTTCAAGAAGCACCAAAGACGCAAGTTCCTGCCGCTCCTAAGTTACAAACAAGCAAAGATGATAGCATATCGGCATTGTTAGGAGGTTTGTCTGCATCTGCAGAAAGTGATGAAGAGCAAGAAGTGGTAGCTCCTGAAAAAATCACACCAAGACAAACTGTGAAAATAGCAGATAGAAACCAAAGGGTAACGGTGCAATACAGAGACGGTAGAATTACCGAAAATGTAAAATACAAAAATGTTGAACAAGATGTTGAGCAAGGCAATGCAATAGTTATAGCCTAAAATGAAAAGATAATTATGTTAGAAAATCTTATTATTCTTTCGTTATCGTGTTTTTCGATATATTATTTAGGTAATCTTGTTTATAGGAGTTTTGCTATCAAAGGTAATGCTGCGGGTTGTAGCAAAGGTTGTGGCAGCTGTAAAGTAATCAATTTTGATAAAAGTGTATAAGCAAGTGTTTTATTACCAAAACAAAAAAACTCCCCATATTTCAAGAATATGGGGAGTTTTTTTTGAAAGATTTGAAATTAAAACTATAATATTTTGCGATAAACTATTTGCTATTTAATTGAATTAAATCTGTTAAGATTCTATTGCATTCTTTCAAATAAATATCTTTGTCGTGATTGGTTTTCTTTGATTTTTCTTCTTTTAAATCAGTTTTTGAATCTTCTTTTAAATCATCGATATCCTCTTCGTCAAGATTATCTTTTACAATGCTTTCTGCGTCTTTCAACTTCTTTTTTTGTTCTTCTATTTCTTTTTTACGTTTTTCTTCTTGTAAAGAAATTACGGTTTTGCTCTTTTTTTGAAATTCTAAAACATCTTGTTTTATTTTTATCAACTCCTGATTTGTTTTTAGTCTCTCTTGAAAGATAGACATTAGGCTTGCATAAAGCGTAGGAGTTACAGTATTGGTTGGTACAAATTTCGAAGATTTTATCATATCCCAAGGTAAAGCACTTTTTTGAGAGCTTTCACCATATTCGTTGGCACTGAACACCGAAGGAAACTCAAAGTCAGGAGTTACACCTTTTAATTGAGTAGAAGAACCTGTAACTCTATAGAATTTCTCCATTGTTACTTTTATTTGTCCAACAGGATCTGGTTCAGATCTTAGAAATTCTCTTAAATCTATAATACTTTGTACTGTACCTTTGCCATAAGTTTGCTCGCCAACTATTATGCCTCTTTTATAGTCTTGAATAGCTCCTGCGAAAATCTCTGATGCACTGGCACTGAAACGATTGGTGAGTACCGCCAAAGGTCCAGCATAAGTTACAGTATTGTCTACGTCGCCTTTTACGGAAATTTCTCCATCAGAGCTTTTTCTTTGCACTACTGGTCCGTTGGTTATAAATAAGCCAGTCAATAAAATAGCTTCTTCCAATGAGCCACCGCCATTGTTTCTTAAATCCATTACTACACCATCTACTTTTTCGGTTTCGAATTGTAATAAGAATTTCTTTACGTCATTTGACGTACTCTTAAAGTCAGATTCTTTGCGTTTAGCACCTTCAAAGTCTCTGTAAAATAAAGGTAGAGTGATGAGACCTAATTTAGCTTTTTTGCCATTTTGGGTTACTTCTATGATTTCGCTTTTGGCAGACTGCTCTTCGAGTTTTATTTTTTCACGAATGATAGAAATTTCTTTTGGAATAGTTCCTATGGGTGATTTTGCTGATAGTATTTTTAATCTTACTTGAGTACCTTTTGCACCACGTATTAGCTTAACTGCATCATCTACAAACCAACCTACAATGTCTACAAAAAGACCATCTTTGCCTTGTGCAACTGCAGTGATTCTATCTCCAGGTGTGAATTTTTGACTTTTAAAGGCTGGTCCACCTGGCATTAATTCTTTGATGGTGATGTAGTCACCGTCCATCTGTAATACAGCTCCAATACCTTCAAGCGATTGCGACATTTCTTGGTTGAATTGTTGTGCTGCTTTTTGGTTGAAATATGTTGTGTGCGGATCTACAGATTCTGTAAACGAATTCATGAATATCTGAAATACGTCATCGCTTTTTCTGTTGTTATAATATTTTTCGTTTCGCTTGAAATTTTCAGTCAATTGTTTGACAGCCGCTGTGTCGGCTTTTCCAGCTATTTTAAGGCTTAAAAGTTGGCTTTTGATTACTTTTCTCCAAATTTCATCTAGTTCTTTGGTGTTTTTTGCCCATGGAGATTTTTCTCTATCAGGCTGTAAACTTTCGTCAATATTAAATTTAAAAGGTTTTTTTAAAAGTGTAAAGCAGTAAGCGTATCGTTCTGAAAAGCGTTTTCTGAATACATTGTATATTACATAGGCTACCGAAAGGTCTCCTGCCATAAGGTGGTCGTCAAGTACCAAACGATATTTTTCGAAGCTTTTGAGGTCTGCTTCTACAAAATAAGAGCGATTGAAGTCTAGATTTTTTATGTACTCGTCAAAAATTACAGAAGATAATGAATCATTGAGTGGTACTTTTCTGTAGTGATATTGACCTAATATTTCGGCGACCATAGTTTCTACTTTACGCTGTGTGGCAGTAGGCTGAATGTCGTCGGCAGCAAATTGTATATTGAATGATTTGTTTTTATTGAAAAATAGATTAGAATAACCATTGAAATTAAGCATTCCAGCAACTAATCCTATTGGAAGTAGGGCGAACAAAAATCTAGTCATGTATTTTAAGGAAAAAATTTTCACAATTAAATAATTAATTTATTGAGAAATTAACGGTATTTCAAAAGATTTGAACCCATTTTGTTCTAAAAATGGGTTCAAATTGTTATATTATTTTTCGATAGATAATAATTCTATATCAAAAATCAATGCTGTATATGGTTTTATAAGTTCACTTCCACCTCTAGAGCCATAGGCTAAATTTTGCGGAATGTATAACTTCCATTTTGAACCTACTGGCATCAATTGTAAAGCTTCTACCCAACCTTGGATAACGCCGTTTACTGGGAATGTTGCGGGCTCGCCTCTGTCAACAGAGCTGTCAAAAACTGTTCCGTCGATTAGTGTACCGTGATAATGCGTTTTTACAGTGTTGGTTGCCACAGGTTTTGGACCTTCGCCAGCTTTAATGATTTCGTATTGCAGGCCGCTTGGTAGTGTAACTATGTTAGGCTTCTTTTTGTTCTCTTCCAAAAATCTTTCACCAGCTATTTTAATTGGTTCGAATTGTTTGGCTTGTTCTGCCATTTTTTGCTCTTGCAATTTCGACATGTATTTTTGAACAAACTCATTAGCGTTTGCATCTGTCATTTTCAATGCTTTGCCATTCAGTACATCGTCAAAAGCGGCTGACATTACTTTTGAGCTTAAGTCTACACCTTGTGTTTTGAAATTTTGTGCTATAAGTACACCAAAAGAATAGCTCAAAGAGTCTTTTTGGCTAATTAGTGAAGAGCTACCGCCTACTGTTTTTGTTGCTAGTTTTGGCGAAGCTACTGCGGGTTTTGGTTTTGCGGGAGCTACTTTTTTTGTTTGTCCGAAAGAAATGGCAGGGCTAATAGCAATACCTGAAATAATAAGAAATTTTGAAATGTTCATTTTATAATATTTGTTTGAAAAAATGCTATATATTCTACGGGAATCAGCTTTCAAAATTATAGAATGTTATTTAAAAAAACTATTTTAAAAAACTAATTCGCTACCAAAAAAACACTATTAATCAAAGAATATTATTTTTTTTGCTTTTATTTTTTTTTTGAGTGAATTTGTTACTTGTAAAACTATTCGAAATTTGCTTTTTTTTTGCTTTAAATTATTTAAAAACAGCATGTTGATTGTTTTATTGTTTTTTGAAATTTTGTTTACAAATTTTTAAATTATTCTGATTTTTGATTGCTTTTTTTTGTTTGGTTTAGATAGATGGCTGTTTTCTTTGTGGATTGCTGGCTTATTGAGTATTTTTGTGCTTTTAAAAGCATTATTTTATTGGAACAATTATGTATAAATTAGTAATAAAACCTTTTTTATTTTTATTCAACCCCGAAAAAGCTCATTATCTTACCTTTGATGCAGTACGTTTTTTGTTCAAAATACCTTTTGTGAAAACTATTTTTAGGGCAATCTATCATTATGAAAATCCTTGTTTAGAAAAAGAAGTTTTTGGGATAAAATTTCCTAATCCTGTAGGTTTAGCGGCTGGTTTTGATAAAAATGCAGTGCTTTTTGATGAAATGTCTAACCTTGGTTTTGGATTTATTGAAATCGGTACTTTAACACCGCTAGCACAGCCAGGCAACGAAAAACCACGATTGTTTCGTTTGAAAAATGATGAAGCCATTATAAATAGAATGGGTTTCAATAATGAGGGTGTAGAAGCAGCAGCAATCAGGCTAAAGAAAAAAAATCCAGCTATAATTATAGGAGGCAATATTGGTAAAAATAAATTGACTCCCAATGAAAATGCGGTTCAAGATTATTTGATTTGTTTTGAAAAATTGTTTGATGTTGTAGATTATTTTGTAGTAAATGTAAGCTCGCCCAACACACCTAATTTAAGGGAATTGCAAGAAAAAGAGCCTTTGAAAGCTTTATTGATGCGTATTCAGTCTGAAAATCTTAAAAAAAGCAAGCCTAAACCAATTTTGTTAAAAATAGCACCAGACCTCACAGAATCGCAACTAGATGATATTATAGAAATTGTATTAGATACCAAAATAGCAGGTGTGATAGCTACTAATACCACTATTTCAAGAGACGATTTGATTTCTGAATCAACTTTGGTACAAGAAATGGGAGGTTTGAGTGGAAAACCTGTAAGAGAAAAATCAACGGCGGTGATTAAATATTTGTCACAAAAATCAAATAAAGCGTTCCCGATAATAGGGGTGGGCGGTATTCATAGCCCAGAAGATGCCATTGAAAAGTTGAATGCTGGAGCTTCTTTAATACAACTTTATACAGGTTTTATTTATGAAGGCCCAGCTTTGGTGAAAAAAATAAACAAAAAAATTGCCAATAAATTGTAAATTAGATTTAAATTTCAATTGAAATTCAGCCAGAGAAATGGTTTGATATTTTGAGGATTAAGCAAATTGTAAATGGCAAAAAATATTCCGAGACAAGCTGTTTCAGAAAAAACACAAGAAGACAAGGCGAAGCCAAAACGTATAATTAAGGTTAATAACCCACAACTGCAACTTGCTTTAGGGGTTATGTTGATACTATTGTCGGTATTTTTATTGATATCTATTTTTTCACATTTTTTTACTGGAAATGCTGATCAAAGTGAGCTAAATAGCTACATGCCAGACCTTGATGATGAAGAAAATATAGGTTCGAAGAATTTTTTCGGTCATTTTGGAGCCGTTGTTTCTGATATCTTAACGCATAGGTTGTTTGGCGTTTTTTCTTTGTTGCTCGTTCCCATAACATTGTTTGCAGGTTTTAAATTAGCCTTCAACAAAACCATAGACAACCTAGAAAGCTTTACTTATCAATCTGTTTTTTATATGATTTGGGGAAGTCTATTCTTAGGCTTTTGGGTATATGTTTTCAATGGAGAAGCCGTACTTGGTATAGTTTGCGGAGGAGTTGGGTATCTCGTCAATCAATTTTTGTATGAATATTTTGCTAATGCAACCTTATTAGTTATATTTTTTATTTTATTTTTATTCATAGTTTTTTATTACAAAATAGATTCTTTATCTGAGCTATTTAGTAAAATAAATGGAGAAGTAGATTCAGAAGAAATAGAGCAAGAAGAACTGGAGGAAGAAGTAAAAGAAGCTATTGAAAAAAAGCCTAAAAATAGATTTAAGACTGAGGATGAACTAAGTGAAAAAGATTTGACATCATCAGAATATTTAGAAGATGACCTCATATTGCCACACGAAGACAATGATGATGTGGCTAATATTCGCCCAATATTACCGCCCATACTTACCGTAACTGAAAGAACTGAAGAACCCGAAATTGCGCTAACTATAGAAACTAATGAATCTGTAGAATCAGAAATACATATCGAAGAAGAAACTCCTGTTGCACCTTTAGATGTAGAAAATGAAACGGTAAACGAAGAACTTTTAAGAAGATTGGGACAGTACGACCCAACTTTAGATTTACCGCATTATAAATATCCAGACTTGAGTCTGCTTAAAGACTATGACATCAGCAAAAACCAAGTAAGTCAAGACGAGCTAAAAGCCAATTCAGATAAAATTGTAGAAACATTAAGGAATTATAGTATTGGAATAGCTTCTATAAAAGCTACTATTGGACCAACTGTAACATTATATGAGATAATACCAGAAGCAGGAGTGAGGATTTCGAAAATTAAAAATTTGGAAGACGACATTGCACTTTCGTTGGCGGCTTTGGGTATACGTATTATAGCACCTATTCCAGGAAAAGGCACTATAGGTATAGAAGTACCGAATAAAAATAGAGAAATGGTACCTGTGAAAATGGTAATCAGTTCTGAAAAATTTCAGAAATCAACCGCAGATTTACCTATAGTTTTAGGAAAAACAATTTCTAACGATATTTTTGTTACAGATTTGGCAAAAATGCCACACCTTTTGATGGCAGGTGCAACAGGTCAAGGAAAATCTGTAGGTCTGAATATGTTACTGGTGTCATTGCTTTACAAAAAACACCCTTCTACGTTGAAGTTTGTTTTGGTAGATCCCAAAAAAGTAGAGCTTACTTTGTTCAATAAAATTGAAAGACACTTTTTGGCAATGCTTCCAGATTCGGCAGAAGCAATCATTACCGATACCAAAAAAGTAGTTCATACACTCAATAGTCTATGTATCGAGATGGACAATAGGTACAATTTGCTCAAAGACGCAGGCTGTAGAAATCTCAAAGAATACAACCTTAAGTTTATCAATCGCAGATTAAACCCAGAAAAAGGACACTATTTTATGCCATACATCGTTTTGGTGATAGATGAGTTGGCAGATTTGATGATGACGGCAGGTAAAGAGGTAGAGCAGCCCATTGCAAGGTTAGCTCAATTGGCAAGAGCAATAGGTATACATTTGGTGATAGCTACACAAAGACCTTCTGTAAACGTAATTACAGGAACTATCAAAGCTAACTTTCCTGCACGTCTTTCTTTTAAAGTAACATCTAAGATAGACTCCAGAACCATTTTGGATGCAGGTGGAGCAGAGCAATTGGTAGGGCAGGGAGATATGTTGTTGTCAAACGGATCGGAGATTATTCGTCTACAATGTGCTTTTGTAGACACACCAGAAGTAGACGATATATGCGACTTTGTAGGCAATCAGCAAGGCTACGACTCGGCTTATCTTTTGCCAGAGTTTGAAGGAGACGGAGAAGGAGGGAATGAAAAATCTGACTTTGACCCTAGCACAAGAGATTCGTTTTTCGATGAAGCTGCAAGGTTATTGGTTACCCATCAGCAAGGTTCAACCTCGTTGGTGCAACGTCGCCTAAAACTAGGATATAACAGAGCAGGCAGAATTATAGACCAAATGGAAGCAGCCGGAATTTTAGGTCCTTTTCAGGGTTCTAAAGTGCGTGACGTACTTATTCCAGATTTAGATACTTTGGAAATAAAATTAAAAGAATTAAACAATAGATAAACATAAATTATAAACAATGAACTTAATTTCAGTGTCAAAGAAAATAACAAGTAGTATTATTTTGATTTTTGCTATTACCCAATATACTTTGGCTCAAAACTCACCCGAAGCTGGCAAAATAATAGATGCTATGCAATCAAAATACAAAAATATACCTTCTTTTTCTGCTGTTTTTTCATATACAAGTTCTGGTAACCAAGCTTTGCAAGGAGATATTACAGTAAAAGGTCAGAAGTTTAGGTTAAAAATGGCAGGTCAAGAAATTTATAATAACGGTAAAGAAGTAGCCACTTATATAAAAGAAACCAATGAGGTTAATATCAATGACTATGAGGCTTCTGAAGATGATTTGAGTCCAGCCAAAATATATACTTTCGATAAAAAAAGCTATAAATATGTCTTTATAAAAGAACTGAAAGAGAAAAATGAAACATTTCAAATAATAGAATTGTCACCCTTGAAAAAAGGCACAAAAGTAACCAAGGTTCAAATAAAAGTAAACAAAATAGATAAAACCGTTAAAAGCTGGATAATTACCGACAAAAACAAAAAAACTGACAGCTTTGTCGTTTCAAAATTCAATGCAAATGCCAAGGTAGATGATAAATTTTTCAGCTTTGATAAAACAAAATATCCTAAAGTTGAAATAAATGATTTGAGATAATTTTCTTTAAAATATTTATTATTAGCTAGTTAAGTATTTCTTGTAAAAATGTATATTTGTTAAATTTTTTATAAACTTATAATATTCAAACTCATGAAAACGAAAATAATCTTATCAGCATTTATGTTTTCTCTAGGTTTAGTGGCATGTAAAGACGCTACAAATCAAGAAATTCAAATATTAGAAAATTCAGAAACTATACCATCTTCAGTACGCAAGTCAATAGCAGAATCTTTTTCAGGAGCTACAGAAGTGAACTATTCAGTAATAGAAAAAAATAAAATCTATTCTTCTGAATTTAATAGAAATGAAGAAAATTTTGAGGCAAAACTAGACTTTAACGGTAAAATATTAGAAGTATATTCTTTTTCTTCTAGTACAACTTTGCCTGAGGTTGTTACCAATTATATTACAAAAAATTTTGAGGGTTATAAAATTGTAACCAGTTCTTTAGGTAAATACAACGACAAAGAAGCCTACAAAATTAATTTGAAAAATGACAAAGAAACAGTCACTATTATTCTTAATACAAATGGTGAATTGCTTTCGGAGTTCAGGTCTTTAAAGATTGAATCTAAGTACTATCCTTTGAAAGAAACGGAATTATTGCCCGCTATTGTGACTTACTTAAAAGAAAAGTCCATATCATTTGTAGGAGGAGTAGCAGTAGTAGATCTAAACAATGCCAAAACTTTTAGTATTTCTGGCAAAAAAGGAAACGAAATTTTCGCACTTTCTTTTGATAGCAACGGAGCACTTTTAAAATCTACCTCTTATACCATTCCAAAAGCACCTCAATATATAAAAAGTAAAGATGAGTTACCTAGTGAAGTGTTAAATGCTATCAAAGAATATGTTTTTGAAAAAGGATTTGTACTTGAAGATAAAAATGGGGTTAAGACTTATAATTTAATTTTATCTAAAAACAAGGCAATTGTTGAAATGCTCATAGACGCATCAGGTAAAATTATCAAAACTTCAGAGAAAAAAGTACCTGTAATCAGCTCAGAAGAAATCAGTACAGAAGCATTGCCTGAAGTAATAAAGCAGTATTTGAATGAAAAGTTTGCTGGCTGGGTTTTACAAAAAGCAAATACAACTGTAGTTAATAATGAAAAAATAGACTATAAATTATTGATTAAAGTAGGAAATGATGCATACAACGTTTATTTCAACGGAAAAGGTGTTTTTATAATTTCATCTAAAGTATATGTAGCACCATCAATAAAAGAACTCAATAAAACCACCATTCCAGCAGGAATACTTGCATATTTAAATAAAAATCATGCAGGTTGGTCTTTTGAAAAAGGAAGCATTACTTCTCAAAATTCAGAAATCACGGAATATATGGTAGTTGTAAAAACTGATAATGCACTTTGGTATTTGTATTTTGATGGAAAAGAGGTTTACAAGACAGGTAAAAAAGTAGAATTATATGTAGCTCCTGTAACATTAAAATCAAAAGAAGATATCAATTTGGTAATAGTTGCCTATTTAGATAAAAATTATCCAGGTTGGAGTTTTACTCAAGGCACACAATCTAGCATGGAAACATTGATATATTTTAAGTTAAATAACTTATTACATGTGGGTTTCTTTAACAAAAACAACGAATTTGTGAAGATATTAAAACCATCTTCAGGAGGTTTAACAACTAAAGAATTAAAGAAAGAATCTTTGCCTAAATCTACAATCGAATATTTAGATAAAAATCATCAAGGTTGGGTGCTAAATAGAGGTAGCATTTCATTTTTTAACAATGATATTATTGGTTATGAGATGAATATAACGGCAGGAGATAAAAAATGGATGATGACTTTTGATGAGAAAGGAAATGTAAAAGTCATAGTTCGACTGTAAAAAATAAAGAACAACAAAAAAGAGCAGGTAATAATACTTGCTCTTTTTTTGTGTTTTAATAGAAATACCCAACTGAAAAAATGAATTTACAGTAACTGTTTATTGTCAAAATTTTCTAAATAATCTGATACTCGTTTTAAAAATTGTCCACCCAAAGAGCCATCTATAATTCTATGGTCATAAGAATGTGAAATAAACATTTTTTGACGAATACCGATGAGGTCTCCCTCTGGCGTTTCTATTACAGAAGGTTTTTTCTGAATAGCACCGAAAGCCAAAATTCCCACTTGTGGTTGAAGAATAATAGGAGTACCCATGATGTTTCCAAATGTGCCTATATTTGAAATTGTAAATGTGCCTCCTTCAAGGTCAGTTGGTTTTAATTTATTTGTTCTTGCCTTGTTTACTATTTCGTTTATTTTTTTTGTTAAGTCTACCAAGTTGTATTTATCAGCATGGTGAATTACAGGAACTATCAAGTTTCCATTTGGTAAAGCTACTGCTATACCGATGTTTATTGCCGATTTTAGTAATATTTTATTGCCGTCCAAGCTGCTGTTTATCATCGGATAATCTTTGATAGCTTTGCTCACTGCTTCGACAAATAATGGTGTAAAAGTTATGTTTTCGTTATGTTTTGCTTTGAAATTGTCTTTTATGTTGTTTCTCCAATTTACCATTACAGTCATGTCTGTTTCTACAAACGATGTTACATGCGGAGCTGTTTTTTTGGAGTGAAGCATGCGTTCGGCTATCATTTCACGCATCCTATCCATTTCTATTATTTCAATATTGTTGTTTGGTAAACTTGTTTTTGTATTGAAAACTGTAGTTTTTCTTTGTTCGATGAACGCTAAAATGTCATATTTGGTAATTCTTTCTCCAGATCCAGTTCCTTTTATTTGAGCCAATTCGTCCATTGTAATTCCTTCGGCTTTACAAATATTTATAACCAGTGGAGAATAAAACTGATTTTGAATATTGCTTTTCTCGACAAATTGCGTTGGGTCTAAATTAATGCCCGTTAAAGTTTCTATTTCATTTATTTCAAAAGTATTATCAGTGCTTATTGTTTCTTCTCGACTGGTTTCGTTGTTTTCTATCAGGCATATCGCTTTGCCTATTTGAGCCATTTCACCTTCTTTGATCAATATTTTATGTAAGATTCCACTATGCGATGAGGGTACTTCTGTATCTATTTTGTCGGTAGCTACTTCAAGGATAAATTCGTCTGCTTCTATGTATTCACCAGGTTGTTTTAGCCAATTCAATACTTTTGCTTCTATGATACTTTCGCCCATTTGGGGCATGATGATTTCTATTAAAGCCATATTATTTTAGTAAATTTTTTCTTAATTGGTTGAGTAGTACTAAAGTTGTAACGTGTATGTTTTGTTCTCTAGAACCATTCAGTGCTATTTTTTGGGCAAAACACTCTTTTTCTGTAGCCAATGCTATCCAAATAGTACCTACTGGTTTTTCAGGAGTGCCTCCCGTTGGGCCAGCAATGCCACTGGTAGCTAGTCCAAATGTACTATTCATTTTTAGTCGAATATTTTTTGCCATTTCTGAAACTGTTTCTTCGCTGACAGCTCCATTTTTTTCTAAATCAGCACTGTTTATATTTAAAAGTTCAGTTTTTACATCATTATGATAAGCTACAATTCCACCTTTGAAATAAGCCGAACTGCCAGCATTTTTGGTAAACTGATGAGCTAAATATCCTCCTGTACAGCTTTCGGCTACCGAAATTGTAGCATTTTTTTGTATTAAAAGTTTTGCTACCACAGTTTCCATTTCGTCGTTGTCGTATCCAAAAACGTATTTTTCTATTAAAGGCAAAACCTCTGAAATTTTGGCATTAACATCATTTTTTATGGTTTCTAAATCTTCGCCAAATCCTGTCAGTCTAAGCTTGAGTTGTCCAATACTTGGTAAGTAAGCTAGTTTTAAATGATTGGGCAAGGAATCTTCCCAGTCGGAAATCAAATCAGCTAAATATGATTCGCCAATGCCAGCTGTTCTGATGTTTCTGTGGAATATGATAGGTAATTCAAAGTGTTTTTGAAGCTTAGGTAAAATGGTTTCTGACATCATTGCCTTCATTTCAAAAGGCACTCCGGGCATAGAAATATAAATTACATTGTCTTCCGAAAACCACATTCCTGCAGCTGTACCCACTTTGTTGGGTATAAAATCAGCTTTTTCGGGTAACTCACTTTGAGCTAGGTTCAATGGCGTAAGTTCTTTGTTTCTTTTTTGGAAGAAAGCTTGAAGGTCGCTTAAAGCTAGTGGGTGAGTTGCCAATTTAGTGTCAAAAAAATGACAAAGCGTTTTTTTTGTGATATCATCTTTGGTAGGTCCCAGTCCGCCTGTAATAAATATAATGTCGGCTCGTTTTTTCGATTCAGACAATATTTCTAAAATGGCTTGTTCATTGTCGCCAACCGACGATTTTCTGATGGTTTTTATGCCTATTTTGTCTAGCTCTGCACTTATCCATTGCGTATTGGTGTCGGTAATTTGCCCGTACAATATTTCATCTCCAATAGTGATAATTTCGGCTTTGGTCATAAAAAATATTTTTTATTTGATTGTCCAAATTTACACAAAATAAAAACTTTGCAAGTGATAAATTGAATTTGGAAATTAAAAAATGCTAATTTTAGGTTTAGAAACTACTCAATGCCAATTTATTTTTAAATATTTGGCTTGAAAATGATTTTGTACGTTAAGTTTTGTAATAATTTTAAGCTACACTTAAAAGTTTTTTATAATAAAGGATTTAAAAAATAGTTCTAGATTAGAATATGCTAACATGATTTTTGTTTCATATTTTAATGATTAAACTTCAAATACATTTTGATTTGCAATAAAATAATTATCAACTAAATACATAAAAACAATACAATGAGAAAAATATTTTTAGGGATTTTTGTATCAGCAATTTTGTTGGGTTGTACAGCTCAACAAATAAATAGTGTATTGAGCCAAGCAGGTAGCATGTCTCAATCTGGCGGTTTAAGTTCTATGGACATAGCCAATGGTCTGAAAGAAGCACTTACAGTAGGAATAAAAAACTCCTCATCTCAAGCATCGGCTTTAGACGGATTTTTGGGAAATCAGGCAATTAAATTGCTTTTTCCACCAGAAGCAGTAAAAGTAGAGCAAAAGTTGAGGTCTATCGGTCTTGGTAGTCAGTGCGATCAATTTATTACTGCTCTCAATCGTGGAGCAGAAAAAGCTGCATCCAAGGCAGTGCCAATATTTGTAGATGCAATCACCAGAATGACATTCGACGACGCACTTTCTATTTTGAAAGGTGATAAAAATGCAGCAACTAATTTTTTAAAAAGAACTTCTAGTCAGGCACTTATCAATGCGTTTTCGCCTATTATGCAAGAGTCTATCAATGCCACTGGAGCTACTAAAGCTTATGGCGACATTGCCAAAACTTACAATATGATACCTTTTGTAACCAAAGTAAACCCTGATTTGCAACAATATGCTACACAAAAAGCAATGGACGGTTTGTTTAGTTTAGTTGAAAAAGAAGAATTGAAAATAAGAGAAAACCCAGCGGCAAGGGTTTCAGATTTGTTGAGAAAAGTGTTTTCTAACCAGTAAAAAAATATTACAACATAAATGAGAAAATCAGAAATACATTTTGAGGTATCTTTAGACGAAAATAACGTACCCGAAAGCATACAGTGGTCGGCTACAGACAATCCAAATGAAGGGATAGAAGAAACAAAAGCTGTTTTGGTTTCGGTGTGGGATCATTACCACAAGAGTTTATTGGCATTGCCACTTTGGACAAAAGAAATGGAAGTGTTAGAAATGAAACGTTTTTTGATTGAAATAATGGGCACAGTGGCAAATACAGCCGAAACAGCTACCCAAGACATGGAATTTTCAGGAAAAGTAAATCAACTTTGTAAAGAATTGACGCTAAGGCTAAAAGAAGAAGTGGCTTCAAGTAAATAATTTTTTAAACATCAAAACAGGGCTCGAAAATATTTAGCCCTGTTTTTTTTCGCTTAATTTACCCAAATCGACATGAATAAAATTGTAAATCTCAAATTAATACTATTTAGTGCTGTATTTTTTTTGTATCAAAATACATTTGCTCAGGCTATAAAACCTATGCCAGCGGGAGAAATATTATTGAACCTTAAAAAATTAAATGTTTTGGGTTCAGCTTTATACATTGCTGCACATCCTGATGATGAAAATACTGTAATGTTGTCGTGGTTAGCAAGCGAACGAAAAATGAAAACTGCTTACCTTTCCATAACAAGAGGTGATGGTGGGCAAAACCTAATTGGACCAGAGCAAGGTAGTCAGATGGGTTTGATACGAACCCAAGAGCTTCTTGCTGCCAGAAATATAGACGGTGCAGAGCAGTATTTTACACGAGCCAACGATTTTGGTTTTTCAAAAAGTACAGAAGAAACAATAGCGGTTTGGGGTAAAGAAAAAGTGATTTCAGATATTGTTTGGTGTATCAGAAAGCAACGTCCTGATGTGATTATTTGTAGGTTTCCGCCAGATGCTAGAGCTGGGCATGGCAATCATTCGGCGTCTGCAGTATTAGCAGATTTGGCTTTTGATGCCGCAGCTGACCCAACAAGATTTCCCGAACAACTAAAGTTTGTAAAACCATGGCAGGCAAAACGCTTGGTTTGGAATACTTTCAACTTTGGAGCTACCTCACAAAAACCAGCCGAAAAAACGTTTATTCAAGCTGAAATAGGTGGTTACAATCCATTATTGGGGAAATCATATACCGAAATTGCAGCAGAAAGTCGTTCTCAACATAAATCTCAAGGTTTTGGAGTGGCTCGAAACAGAGGTTTGAAGCCAGAATATTTTGTTCATAAAAAAGGAGAATTGGCTCAAAATGAAGTGTTTGACAATATAGATGTTTCTTGGAAAAGAGTAAAAAATAGTGATTTAGTAAAAAACTTAATCGACGAAACTATTCAACAATTTGACCCAGAAAAACCATCACTTTCTGTTCCTAAATTGATAGAAATTTATCAGAATTTAGAGAAAATTGAAGACGAATTTTGGAAAACACAAAAACAAAATGAAATTAAAGCATTGATAATTGCTTGCTCTGGATTGTATTTTGAAGTAAATCCCAACGAATACGCTGTTTCAAATGGTGAAAACGTAAGTCTTACAGCCACCATTGTAAATCGTTCGTCATCAGATGTAGTATTGAAATCAATGTTATTTCCAGTATTTGAGATAGATACTTTATTGAACAAAACACTGGGAGACAACGAATTAGAAAGAATAAAATTTAATGTTAAAATTCCTAATAATCAGCCTATTAGTCAGCCATATTGGTTAGAGAATCAAAAAGAAAGTAAAGGTTTTTATACTGTTAAAGACCAACAATTGATAGGTTTACCAGAGAAAACAAACGATATTTCAGCACGTTTTTGTTTTGAAATAAATAGTACAAAAATTTATTTTGAAGCTCCAGTTAAATACAAATACACCGACGAAATTAGAGGTGAACTATATCGAAATTTTGAAATTAGACCAGCTGTAACAGCTACTATTACAGACAAAGTGTATGTTTTTACTGAAAATAAACCCAAAACTATTGAAGTTGTATTGAAATCAACAAAGGCAAATGTCAAGGGCGAAGTTGCTTTGGAATTGCCCAAAGGCTGGGATTGTCTGCCTAAAAAGATAGATTTTGAACTCGCTAATAAGTTTCAAGAAAAAAAAGTTCAATTTTCGATAACTCCAACCAAAAATATGGTGGCAGACCTTGAAATGAAAGCTGTAGTGTATTTAGATAATTTACCCATTAGTAAAAGCATACAAACTATCAGTTATGAGCATATTCCCCCGCAAACACTTTTTGAAGATGCTAAAGCTAAAATTTCTCAGATAGATTTGAAGAAAAAAGGTGAAATGGTGGGCTATATTGCAGGAGCGGGAGATGATGTTCCAGCTGCAATAAAACAAATGGGCTATAAAGTGGTCATGCTTACAGAAACAGAGATGAACCAAGATTTTACCCCTTATCAGGCAATAATTGTGGGCGTAAGAGCATACAATACAGAAGAAAGATTGATGGTTTATCAAAATAAATTATTGGAATATGTGCAAAATGGAGGAAATCTCATCGTGCAATATCAGGTGAATAGTAATTTGCAAAAATTGAAAAATGGATTTGGTCCTTATCCATTCAAAATCACCAGAGATAGGGTAACTGTGGAAGAAGCTGAAATGACTTTTTTGTTACCCCAACACAGTATTTTGAATAGTCCTAACAAAATATCTCAGACAGATTTTAACGGATGGATTCAAGAAAGAGGCTTGTATTTTGCCAATGATTTTGACGCTAATTATACAGCAGTATTTTCTTGCAAAGACCCCGATGAGCCAGCCCTTTCTGGCTCATTAATCCATTCAAAATACGGGAAAGGTAACTTTATCTATACAGGATTGTCTTTTTTTAGACAGTTACCTGCCGGAGTTTCAGGAGCATACAGGTTGTTTGCAAATTTGATTTCGATGGATGCCAATAAGTAATTGAACACTAATAAATAATTGATATGATTTGGATGATAACTGGGGGAGCAAGAAGCGGTAAAAGCAATTATGCCCAACAAATTGCCAAACACGAAACAGAAAATCCGTGTTATTTGGCAACTGCCAAACATTGGGACGATGATTTTACCCAAAGAATAAAAAATCACCAATCAAATAGAGATAATACTTGGCAAAATATAGAAGAACAATTATATATTGGCGAACTTCAGATAAATAATCAAGTGGTTGTGATAGACTGTGTTACCTTGTGGTTGAGCAACGTTTTTGTGAAGTTTAATCAAGAAATAGAGCCAAGTTTGGCATTTGCTAAAAATGAAATAGACCAGCTCACGCAAGTCGATAAGTTGTACATCGTGATTACCAACGAAATAGGAATGGGCGTACATGCAGAAACAAGTATAGGTCGAAAATTTACCGACTTACAAGGCTGGGTAAACCAATATTTGGCAAACAAATCTCAAAAAGTGACTTTGATGGTGAGTGGTATTCCTATGGAAATAAAAAGTGAATTGAACTAGTAAATGTTTATTGAAAAAATCAAAAGATAAAATAATTTGTTTCCCAATTGGGAAATTTATAAATTTATAAGATCAATTAGTTAAAAGTTAATGAAAATAAATTTTAATATAGATTTACTACCAGATGCACAAGAATTTCTAGAACAAATAGATGACAAAGCAAGAGAGAAAATTTTTTATAACTTAAAAAAGTCTCAATTTGTCGTCGATAACGAATTATTTAAAAAATTAAATAGTTATAAATGGGAATTTAGAACGCTATATAATAATAAATCTTACAGACTTTTTGCATTTTGGGACAAAACAGAAGAGCAAGAAGTTTTAGTAATTGCAACCCATGGAATTATTAAAAAAACGCAAAAAACGCCTGTGAAAGAAATAAATAAAGCAGAGGAAATACGTAAAGAATATTTTGAAATAAAAAGAAATGAAGAATAAACTTAAAACAGTATCGCTTGATTCAATGATAAATAAACACATTGGAGAAATTGGTACTCCAAGAAGAGATACATTTGAAAAAGAACTCAAAATAGAATTGCTTGGGCAAGCGATAAAGCAAATTAGACAAGAAAAAAAAATGACTCAAGAGCAATTAGGCGAATTGGTTGGAGTACAAAAAGCTCAAATATCAAAAATTGAGAATAGTGTAAAAAATGCACGATTTGATACTATACTAAAGGTTTTTGAAGCACTAGAATTAAGGATAAACTTCAATATAGAAGCCAGTACTTTTAAGCCTAGTTTAGGTTGAAATTCATCATCTTTCCCATTTGTCTTTTATCATAGAATCCAATATCAAAGCGTCATTCTCGCTGAAAACTATTTTTATAGGAACATAAAATAGTAAGTTCATAAAGTTTTTGTTTAGGTTTAATTCTTTGATTTTAATGCTGTCTTTTTCTGTCATCAACAATTTGATTTCATCGTTTAAAAAAGGTTGAATAGCCAATAAATCTTTTTCAGTAAACTGATGATGGTCATGAAAATTAAAATGTTTTATTACAGTATATTTTTGAGCCATATCTTTACAGAAAATGTCAGACTGGGCTATTCCTGATAATAACACCACTTTTTTAAGGCAATTTTCTGAGTTTTTATTGAAGAGACTTACGGGTTCATCGTATTCCAAGCTTGAGAATATTATCGGTGTCTGGGCTAAAGCATATTGTTTGGTTTTTTGAATGATGTCAGATTTTATGACGATAGTTATATTCTTTGGGCATTTAGTTATGATGATTAAATCTGCTCTTTTTGCACCTGATTTTGCTTCTCTCAGCCTTCCTGCAGGCATCAAGTAATCGCTGTAAAATGGCTTCGAATAGTCAGATAGCATGATGTTTAACGTGCTTATTACAGCCCTATGTTGAAATGCATCATCCAGTAAAACTAAACTTACTTTCGGATTTTTTTGTATGATTTTTTGAATGCCGAGCAATCGGTTTTCACAAACAGTTACGATAACTTTATCGCCAAATTTTGTATAAAATTGTTTGGGCTCATCGCCTATTTCTTGGCTGTTAGTCAAAGGGTTAGCTTCTAGATATCCTTTTGTTTTTCTACCATAACCTCTGCTAAGAGTAGCTATTTTAATGTTTTTATTTACAAAATAATTTGCTAAGTATTCAATATGAGGTGTTTTTCCAGTTCCTCCAACCCTTAGATTGCCAACATTTATAGTAAAAATAGGACTTGCTTCAGATTTTAAAAATCCCCAATCAAATAGCCTATTTCTGATTCGAGTTGCAACATCATAAATCAAAGAAAAGGGCAGTAAAAAGAAATAACTTAGTTTTTGTAACATTTTCTATTAATAATCTTTTTTAATTATCGGCTTTTACTGTGTTTTTATTACTTTTGGTTTCCCAAAAAAAAATAAGTTTGTTTTGAAAAAGAATATTTTTTTTAAAAACAAAAAAAAGAATTGCCAGCAAAAGAAATACAATCTGTAAAAATACTTTTATTTTATGAGTCTTCGTGCAACATTTCAGAAATATACCCTTCATTTTCGCTTTGAAGCAGGCACTTCGAGGGGTGTTTTGACGGAAAAGGAGACGTATTTTTTAAAAATATTCAATGCTCAAGATCCCTCAGTTTTTGGGCTAGGGGAGTGTTCTATTTTGAAAGGATTGAGTTTTGACGATGTTGAAGATTATGAGCAAAAGCTACAGTCAGTTTGTGACCTATTTAATGAGTTAGATTTAGAAGTTTTTAGTTGGAATATTCCTATTATTCTAGAACAAATAATAGATAAAAAATTGCCTTCTGTTGTTTTTGGTTTCGAAACAGCACTTTTAGATTATTTAAATGCAGGCAAAAGAATCGTTTATGATAATTCGTTTTCAAAATCACAAAGCACTATTGCCATCAACGGTTTGGTATGGATGGGCGAAAAGGATTTTATGCTAAAACAAATAAACGACAAACTCAAAGAAGGCTATACCTGCTTGAAACTAAAAATTGGAGGAATAGATTTTGAGGCAGAATGTAGCTTGCTAACACATATCAGAGAACAATTCGCCGCCAAAGACCTTACCCTGAGGCTCGATGCCAATGGTGCTTTCGACGAAAGTAACGTGTATCAAAAACTCGAACAATTAGCAAATTTTGAAATACATTCTATAGAACAACCCATCAAGCCCAATCAGCACGATTTGTTGAAACAAGTAATTGAAAAGTCTCCAATTCCTATTGCTTTAGACGAAGAATTGATAATACCGAGAGATTATACGCAAAAAATGCAAATGTTGAAACAACTGATGCCACCATTTATAGTGCTAAAGCCATCCTTGTTGGGAGGTTTTACCCAAACGAAAGAATGGATAGAAATTGCAAGCCGATTGGGGATTAATTGGTGGGTAACTTCAGCTTTAGAGTCAAATGTCGGTCTGAATGCTATAGCACAATTTTGTGGGGAATTTGATACTAAATTACCACAAGGTCTAGGCACCGGTCAATTGTACCACAATAATATACCATCTCCGCTAAAAATAAATAATGGATTTATAATGAGTGACTTAGCACTTAAATGGGATTTAAGTACGATTGGTTTTCATTAAAAGCAAGCTATGAATTTAGACCCAGAAAAAATATATCAAATTGCTCTTACTATGATTCCCAAAATTGGCGATGTTTCTATTCGTCAATTGATAAGCTATTGTGGCTCAGCGAGTGCAGTTTTTGAAGCAAAACCACATAAATTGCTTAAAATACCAGGAATAGGTAAAGTACTGTCCGAAAATATTCAAAATAAATCGGTGTTAGAAAAAGCTCAAACACAATTAGATTTATCATTGAAGCACAACGCACAAATGCTATTTTATACAGACGCAGCTTATCCCAAAAGAATGAAGCAACTATATGATGCACCAGTGATGATGTATTATAAAGGCAATGCCGATTTGAATCAAACCAAAACCATAGCCATTGTAGGAACACGACAAGTGACAGAATATGGCAAAATGGTGACAGACCAAATAGTTGCAGAATTGTCTGTTTTTAATCCTTTGATTGTGAGTGGTTTGGCTTATGGGGTAGATATTGTAGCACACAAATCTGCACTGAAAAACAAAATACAAACTGTTGGAGTAATGGCAAGCGGTTTAGATTTTATATATCCATTTCAGCATAAATCTACGTCTGAAGCCATGGTTGGGCAAGGAGGCATACTTACAGAATATCAATTTGGTGTGCAACCATTTCCTAAATATTTCCCCCAACGCAACAGAATAATAGCAGGCATGACCGACCTCACCATTGTGGTTGAAGCCTCACCCAAAGGCGGTGCACTGATTACCGCCGAGTTTGCCTATAATTATCATCGAGATGTTTTTGCAGTACCTGGGCAATTGGGTAAATCGTTTTCTGAAGGATGCAATCAACTCATAAAAAGCAATAAAGCACAAATTTATACATCCGTAAACGATATAGT
>JAGNSI010000105.1 GCA_017988135.1 Pseudarcicella sp. | reverse complement strand
GGATAGGTAACAATTGCATTTTTAACGTTAGTCGCATTGTCAAATCCGCAATATGTGAAATTTAATTCTTTATTTTTTTGTTGGTAAATTTTATTTTGATTACATAAATTCAAATAATGATAAAGTAAGTGCCTTGTAAGTACTGTTGGAGTTGGAGTGACTTTTC
Source organism: Pseudarcicella sp. (assembly GCA_017988135.1). GTDB lineage: Bacteria > Bacteroidota > Bacteroidia > Cytophagales > Spirosomataceae > JAGNSI01. The sequence goes on along the minus strand of JAGNSI010000105.1, from coordinate 8,810 downwards.
TGTTATATATTGATAATGTTCGAGTCGCATCACTTTTAATAATTCGTGGAAAAGAGTTTGATATCCTTGGCTTTGCGTCAACTATTTTTAAAGTAGTAGAAGTAGCTTTTTCTTTTGCTTTTTGGGGGTTTTGTAAAATTGCTCCAATTCTTCCAGATTTTAACTCAGGTGTATTTGCAAATTCGCTGTTAGCCACCGCCTCGTCATAATCTTTTTTTATTTCATTCCATTCTTCTTCATCTAATAAGTTTTCTGATAATTTAATAAATTCTAATTGGTCGGCAAATAGTTTTTTTAATTCTTCATTATTCACTTCAGGCTTTGCAAATACATCTTTTGTTTTTGTTTCAATATTACTAATGAGCTTTAATAATTTCGCCAGCAAATCATCCACATCCAATATATTAGAGCCGTCGTCTTTATAGGTGGTGGAGAATTTGTTTTGCTCGCCGGGCATCAGCTGGTAGCAGCTGTTTACTTGTATATTGGAAAAGGTGGTTTTTAGGGGGAAGAGCTGGAAGGCTTCTTCGTCGGCTGCGCCATTTAGCTGTCGTAAAATGGGTATGTCTACTGCTACGCCTGCTACACCAGACCAGCCTTGTTGGGCATTGCCACTTATACTGGCTATGCGTGCAGAAAAGTCTCCTGCTGTGATGTAGTCGCCTACTTGTAGGCTTTGGATGGGCTCGGTTACTTCTAAGTTGCCGTTGCTGGTAGATTGTTTATCGGTATTGCATTTGTCATATGCTATGGCTGATTTACAACTGAAACCTTTTAGTGTAATGGTGGCGGAGCACTGTTTGCCTTCTGTATCGGTTATGTTTAGTTTGTATTCGCCAGATTTACTGGTTTGTAGTTTGATATCAGTGCTTTGGGTTAGGTCAAAAACGGGTGAAAGATTGCCATCGGGTAGCTCCCAAGTGATGGTTTTGAAATTGGTATAATTTTCAGTTGCAGGGTCAAGTGTTAGGTTGTATTTGTTTATATCTGACGTTGTAGATTTTTCTAGTTGAAAAATGTTGTCATTGTATGGTTCAAGCTCATTACCACTATTTGCATTGGTTACTTTTATAAGCGGATTGCACTCAAATGGTGGCACTACAGTCACCAGATGACTTTTGGTAAATTGAGCAGTACAATTGGGAATGCTAGCAGTTACGGTGTAAGTGCCTGTGTTTTCCACATAAATAACTTCGAGTTCATTACTTGTTGGGTCAATGGTTAGGTTGCTCTCAGGCTCTTCCGGTATTTTGGTTGATTTGAATTTCCATGAGTAGGTGGCATTAGGAGGCAATCCTATTGCGATAAGGCGTAGTTTGTCACCAGATGCTATTTTTTTAACTCCTTCTATGCTAAGTTTTAAGTTAGCATCTTCATTCTCAATGACTTTGAGAAAGGCTTGCTCAGATGTACAGCTTCCTGCACTACATTTGGCTGTAACTGTGGTTGTTTGCCCTGCAATAGGAGTGTTTACTGTAGCTATTGTGTTGCCAATATTATTTTCAAGTTTTGCTGTTGCATTTCCCCAAATAACGTTTGTTCCTTGTGTGCAACCTTCTGCACGTAGGGTTATAGTAGTGTTAGAAGAAGAGCACGATGGCGGTACTATTTCAATACTGGTAGGTGTTGGTATGGTGCTTATTTTGTTTACTGTGTATACGTAGGGTAAAGTAGATTTACATTCATTTTTTGTAAAATAAAAATTGTAGGTATAGCTACCGTCGGTAGTTAAACTGGTAAAAGGATTGGTTTCACCTGTTATGTCTATGTCAGATGGTTTTTCCCATTTGTAAGTAGTGAGATTGTCTGCTTTAAAAATAATATCGATGTCGTGGCTAGTGGCTGCTCCACATATAGCTACTGGATTGGTAAAGTTTTTGGGTACGTAGGGTGCTTTTATTGTAATATCGCTGCTGATGGGTGCGCTAGCACAGGCAGGCGATGCACTACTAGAACGGTACAATTGGGTAAATTGAAGTGCTAGGGATTAGCAAAAGACCAAAATGTATGGTTCAATATTTTCGACAATCAAGGTAAAAGCCAATTGTTAGAAAACGTATCAGGCAAAAAAGGTACAAATACACAACAGTTTGACCTTAGTAAATTTGCCAAAGGTATTTATTTCTTGAATCTACAAACGAGCTCACAAAAAGAAACAGTGAAGGTGATAAAAAAGTAATTTTTTTCTTTCAAGATTTCAAAAAAAGGCTACTCATTTATTTGGGTAGCCTTTTTTTGTGAAATGAATGATTCGGAATTAATCATACAAATGTCAGTATTGATACGAAGATTTTAAATTGAATGTTCATTTTAGATTAAAAAAAAACATATTTTTTAGATTTTATATTAGAAAAAAACAGAAAGCTTTTATATTTGATGAATACAGAATATGTATTAGTGAAAATTCGCTAATTATTTTAATTCGCAAAATTAATTTAGTAACCAAACAAAGCCATGTCAAATACACTCAATAAATTTTCAAGAACACTTACCCAAGAAATTTCCAACCCAGCAGCCAAAGCCATGCTTTATGCCGTAGGTCTATCAAAAGACGATATGCAAAAAGCACAAATAGGAATAGCTAGTACAGGCTATGAAGGTAATAGTTGCAATATGCATCTCAACGGACTGTCTGTTCATGTAAAAAAAGGTGTACAAGAAAATGGAATGGTTGGTTTGATATTTCATACCATTGGAGTGTCAGACGGTATGACCAATGGCAACAATGGGATGTCTTATTCATTGCCATCAAGAGATCTTATTGCAGATTCGATAGAAAATGTAGTAGGAGCACAATGGTACGACGGACTGATTTCGGTAGTTGGATGCGACAAAAATATGCCAGGAGCCATGATGGCTATGGCTCGTCTTAATAGACCTGCAATGTTAGTTTACGGAGGAACTATCCGCACAGGAGAATACAAAGGGCAGAAACTGGATATTGTTTCAGCTTTTGAAGCATTAGGACATAAATTAGCAGGTAACATTTCAGACGAAGACTACGAAGGAGTAATCCAAAACGCAGTGCCTGGTCCAGGAGCTTGTGGTGGTATGTACACTGCCAACACCATGGCTTCGTCTATGGAAGCAATGGGGCTTACACTTCCCAATTCGTCTACCTATCCAGCCACTCACGAAGGCAAAAAAGCAGAATGTCTTGCCATAGGAGCGGCAATGAAAAATTTATTAGAAAAAAACATCTGCCCAAGAGACATCATGACCCGCAAGGCATTCGAAAATGCAATGACTATGGTAATGGCTTTAGGGGGCTCTACCAATGCTACTTTGCATTATTTGGCGATTGCCCGTTCTGCAGATGTAGAATTTACGCTAAAAGATATTCAAGCTATTTCAGACAGAACCCCACTTATTGCAGACCTAAAACCATCAGGAAAGCATTATATGGAAGAATTGTTGGGAATAGGAGGCATACCAGCAGTAATGAAATACTTATTAAAAGTAGGTTTATTACACGGCGATTGTTTGACATGCACAGGCTATACTGTTGCCGAAAATTTAGCAGACGCACCAGATTTGAATTTTGATACACAAAAAATCATTATGCCTATTACCAATCCATTAAAACCTACAGGTCACTTGCAGGTACTTTATGGAAATTTAGCACCAGATGGTTCTGTAGCAAAAATCACAGGTAAAGAAGGTTTGAAGTTTGAAGGAACAGCCATCGTTTGCGAATGCGAAGAAGAAGTAATGGAGTTTTTGAGTAAAGGAGAAATAAAAGAAGGTCATGTAATAGTTATCAGAAACGAAGGGCCTAAAGGTGGACCAGGAATGCCAGAAATGTTGAAGCCTACTTCTGCCATCATGGGAGCTGGGCTTGGTAATAAAGTAGCCATGATAACAGACGGACGTTTTTCGGGAGGAACACATGGTTTTGTGGTAGGTCACGTTACGCCAGAAGCACAGGAAGGAGGGAATATTGGTTTGGTTAAAAATGGAGACAAAATAACCATAGATGCAGCAAGCAATTTACTACAATTACACGTTTCTGACCAAGAGCTTGACGAAAGAAGAAAACTTTGGAAACCAACACCATCTATACATACAGCTGGAGTACTTAGAAAATATGTTAAAAATGTAAGCTCAGCCAGTTTAGGTTGTGTAACAGATTTATAATCAAGCACCAATTCAGACTTGTGTTTATTTTAAAACACAAGTCTAATTTTAAATCTCTAAGAAAAGGCCTAAAGCCATAAAAAATTAAAAAAATGCAAGAAACAGCCACAAAATATTTGACAGGAGCACAAGCTATTATGCAATGCTTAGTCGAAAACAACGTAAAAACAATATTTGGTTACCCTGGTGGAGCAATCATGCCGACGTATGATGCACTATACGACTACCAAGACCAAATCAAACATATTTTGGTACGACATGAGCAAGGAGCTGGTCATGCAGCACAAGGTTATGCCCGTATGACGGGTAGAGCAGGTGTGGCAATGGTAACATCAGGTCCGGGAGCTACCAACCTAATGACCCCAATTGCAGACGCATTGCTAGACTCTACGCCAATGGTATGTTTAGTAGGGCAGGTAAAAGCCAATCTTTTGGGTACAGATGCATTTCAGGAGTGCGACATAATAGGAATGTCTATGCCAGTTACCAAGTGGAATTTTCAAATCACCCATCCCGACGAAATACCAGAAGCTATGGCAAAAGCTTTTTATATCGCCGAAACAGGAAGACCTGGTCCAGTGCTTCTTGATATAACACGTTCTGCTCAAGCGGAGTTGATGACAAAACCATTTGAGTATATACCTTGTAAAGAAATAGTTAGTTATCGCCCAAGGCTTACACCCAAAGAGCATCAAATAGTAGAAGCTGCAAAGCTTATCAATGCAGCAAAAAAACCTTATATTTTTGCAGGACATGGCATTATCATAGGAAATGCACAAACAGAATTAGATGATTTTTTGGTAAAATCAGATATACCCGTTGCAACTACGCTACTCGGAATGTCATGCGTACCATTTACCCATCCAAACTATGTAGGCTGGTTGGGTATGCACGGAAACTACGGTGCAAACCTTCTTACAGACGAAGCAGACCTTATAATAGCCATTGGAATGAGGTTTGATGACCGAGTTACTGGCGATTTGTCTAAATTTATTACCCAAGCAAAGGTTGTTCATATAGATATTGACCCTGCAGAAATCAATAAAAATATTATTGCAGATGCACCTGTGGTAGGTGATTGCCGTGAAGCATTACAAATGCTATTGCCTTATATTCAAAAAAATGACCACTCTGAATGGCGAAACGAATTTAAAAAATACGATGCCATTGAAGATGAAAAAATATCGCAAAAAGACCTTTTTCATACAGGAAATCAAATAAAAATGGGTGAAGCAGTAGCTATGCTTTCTCAAAAAACCAAAGGTGAAGCCGTAACTGTAACAGACGTAGGGCAACATCAAATGATAGTAAACAGATACTATCAGTACAATAAATGGAATTCTGTAGTAACCTCTGGCGGAGCTGGAACAATGGGCTTTGGCTTGCCTGCTGCTTTTGGAGCAAAAGTAGGAGCACCAGACCGTGAAGTAATAGCTCTTATCGGTGATGGTGGTTTTCAGATGACCTTACAAGAGCTTGGAACCATCGCTCAAAGTGGCTTGCCGGTGAAAATAATCATACTAAATAATAATTTTTTAGGAATGGTTCGTCAGTGGCAACAATTGTTTTTTGACAAAAGATATTCGTTTGTAGAACTACAAAATCCAGATTTTATAATGATATCGAAAGGCTTTGGAATAGACGCTCACCAAGTGTCAGACAGAGCTCAACTATCTGCAGAATTAGATAAAATGCTAGCTTCAGATAAACCGTATTTGTTAGAAATAGTATGCGAAAAAGAAGAAAACGTATTTCCAATGGTTCCAGCTGGAGGTAGCGTATCAAGCATTAGATTGGAGTAATTGAAAAAAATCAAAATCAAAAAGCTTTTAGAATTAATCTGATTTTATAAAAAAATATTCAATAAAATGACTACTTACACGTTATCCATATTTACCACCAATACCATAGGATTGCTCAATCGCATTACTATTATATTCGTAAGAAGAAGACTAAACATAGAATCACTTACCGTTTGCGAAACTGAGCGTAAAGGTGTTTCGAGGTTTACAATAGTACTTAAACACGAAAGCCGTGAAGTGGTAGAAAAACTAGTAAAACAAATACGAAAAGTAATAGACGTATTGGCTGTATTTGGTTACCTAGACGACGAAATTGTTTATAATGAAATAGCTCTTTTTAAAATAGCAACACCCATTGGCGGAAAATCGTTGGATATAAAAGAAATAAACCTCGATTGGAACTCTAAAGTAGTGCATTGGGGCTTAGACTATGTTGTAATCGAAAAAAATGGCAACGAAAACGAAATAGCAGAATTTTACCAATACATGAAAAATTGGGAAATACTAGAATACCTAAAATCTGGAAGAGTAGCTGTTGGTAAAACAGAAAAAGGATTGGTAGAATATTTACCATCAGGCACTTGGGAGACAGTATAAAAAACAAAAATATAGCATGAGTAATATTTTTTTTCAACCCATTTTAAAAAAAATAGACCATACAATAGAAAGTAAATTAAGCAGCAAGCATTGGGAAATCAAGCTTGCTGTTTTGCTTTTTTTTACGTCAATTTTTAGTAATATTTTATTGAATCCAAGTGCGTTGATTCATTTTCAACAGTTTTGGGGAAGTTTTTTACAAAATAAAGAATTTGATGTTTATCAAGTTATCAAAATTCAATCAGAGGATATTTCAAATAGCTTTCTTCATTTCAAAGACCCCCAAATAGATACTTGGTCGCATGAAAGCAAAATGACATTTCGGCTTTTTTTGCCTATCCTATCAAAAGTATTGAATTTCGGAACCGTAAGTATGTCTATTTACGTTTTTCAAATTTTTGTAGGGTTTATTTATTATATTTTACTCACAAAATTTACTTTTAAGATAGTACAAAACAAGACAAATACTTTTTTGTTTTTGTTAGGCTTTACGGGTTTGTATGCTTCAAACGCATTTTTTTATGATATTACAGGATATGGAGATTTTTTTGCTTTCTTGTTTCTGCTTTTAATGATGAATTACTCCAATGTTTTTGTATTGTTTTTAATAGCCATTGCAACTGTCTTCATAGACGAAAGAGGCTTGATAAATATGCTTTTTCCTTTGATTTGGTGGCAATTTTTTGAACCATATTTAAAAAATAACAAAACCATTTCTTTTATTCCCAAACCTCAAACATTGGCAATAGGAATTGTAGTTTTAGCATATGCAATATTTAGAATATCCATTAGTGAACATTTTCAACTTTTAGATAATAGCCATTACTTTAACGAGTTACAATTAACATTAACTGATAATTTAAAAAATGTGGGTTTGAAACTTTGGTCTGGTTTTGAATCTTTTTGGCTTCTAGTGTTGATCGGAATGGGTATTTTGTTTTTTCATAACAAAAAAACACTTCTTGTGATCTGGGCATTGGTACAATTGATTTCTATTATTTTTGCTTTTGTGGCCTATGATACCAATAGAGGGTTGTATTATGGATATTTAAGTGTTTTTTTAGCTTTGTTTATTGTTCAAAAACACATTAACGAAAATGACTTAAAAATACTTCTTTTGATAATTGCTTTGATTGCCTTTTTATTTCCAAGTATGAATAGAATGATTTTGCCAGGTCACTACACTTTAATGTAAAACTCCACTAAATGAATAATTATTTTCAAAATCTGGCTGATTTATTAGCGAAAGAAAAAGAAACAGACAAAGCACAATATTTAGAAATTTGCCAAAAAGCTAGTATTTCTGAAAAAAAAGCAAGCGGAATGACATGGTATCCTGTAGCTATCAGAGGTAGCGAGTTGGGAATGGGAGATTATCTAACTGTAGAATTCGAAAGAACAACTCAGCAAGACACGCCACATCAGTTTAGGTTTGGAATGCCTGTTGAATTTTTTAGTAATCATAATGCTGCCGAGGATAAAATAAATGGTACTGTTACTCATCAAAGTGGCAACAAAATAAAAATAAACATACTCACAGACGAACTACCAGATTGGAGTAAAGACGGTAAATTGGGGTTAAACGTTTTGTTTGACGACAATAGTTACGACGAAATGAACGATGCCCTGAAAAAGGGGGCAGATTTATTAGAAAAAGAAAATGATTTAAAAATAGCCATTCTTACAGGTGCTAAAAAATCAAATACAGACAATAATGAAACATTCTTTTTGTCCGAAAAATTTAATGTTTCACAGAAAAAAGCTATAACTAAAATACTTAATGCCAATGAATTGGCCATTGTTCATGGTCCACCAGGTACTGGTAAAACTACCACTATTGTAGAAGCAATCAAACAGTTGGTATCATTGAAGAAAGAGCAAATATTGGTGGTAGCACCCAGCAATACTGCCGTAGATTTACTTTCTGAAAAATTGCATAACCAAGGACTAAATGTAATAAGAATCGGGAATCCAGCTAAGGTAAATGACCAAACCATGCAATTGACTCTCGACTATCAAATAGCTCACCATGAAAGTAATAAAACAATAAAAAAGCTCAAAAAGCAAGCCCAAGAGTACAAGCAAATGGCTCATAAATACAAAAGAAACTTTGGTAAAGCAGAAAGAGATCAAAGGAAACTATTGTTTGAAGAAGCACACAAAATAATGAAAGAAGTAGGCAACACAGAAACCTACATAACAGAAAAAATATTCGAAAATACACAAGTTATCACAGCTACCTTGGTTGGTGCCAATAATTATACTATCAAAAAC
>JAGNSI010000104.1 GCA_017988135.1 Pseudarcicella sp. | reverse complement strand
CATTAAAGCACCCAAAACAGCCTCTTCAATGTCTAGCGCTTGAGGTTGTAGCTTACCATTTCCAATATCGAAAGCCTGAATGGTGTTTCTTTTTTTACCCATTCCATATGTTGTATTTCTGGTTGTATTTTGTTCTGCCATGTTGCAATTTACTATTTTTTCGGGTGGCTAGAAATATTTAAAGTCAAAAAGCATTATATTTATGGCAATATTTACTAAATTCATTATCTATAAAAAACGATTTAATATTTCATTTTTAATTTAAATTTTTAAAAAATAAATCAACCTTGACAGAAAAAATTATTTCATTAGAAGACGTTTCGTTAGTGAGCTTTTTGGGCATCGAAAACGAAAATATCAAAGCACTTTCTGTGCTTTTTCCTGAAAGTAAAATCATATCTAGAGGAAACGAAATTACAATAAAAGGAAATTTTCAAGAGATTATCAAAATCAGTGATTTGATAGAAAAAATGATAATCCATGTAAGAAAATATGGAACAATTTCTACAGACCATTTGAAATCTTTTTCAGAAAATGAGCACAATAATCTGTTTAATGGTCCCAACAAAGACCTTAAAACTGACGATGATGTACTGATATACGGTACAAAAGGATTGGTTATAAAAGTAAAAACGCCTAATCAAAAAAAACTGGTAGACTCTGCAGCCAAAAATGATATTATATTTGCCATAGGGCCAGCGGGTACTGGAAAAACCTACACTGCTGTAGCCATAGCAGTAAAAGCTTTAAAAAACAAAGAAGTAAAAAAAATAGTTATCACACGTCCAGCTGTAGAAGCAGGCGAAAATTTGGGTTTTTTGCCTGGTGATTTAAAAGAAAAAATAGATCCCTATCTAAGACCTATTTACGATGCTTTAGACGACATGATTCCGCCCGAAAAGCTGAAGTTTTTGATTGAAAATAGGGTTATCGAGATCGCTCCGCTAGCTTATATGCGTGGACGAACATTAAATAATGCGTTTATTTTGCTAGATGAGGCTCAAAATACCACTCCTATGCAAATGAAAATGTTTTTAACTAGGATGGGTATAAATTCTAAAACTATAATTACAGGCGATAAAACACAAATAGATTTACCCATCAAACAAAAATCTGGTTTAGCAGATGCTTTCAAAATATTACAAAATATTACAGGAATTGATTTTGTAGAACTAGATGGAAAAGACGTTGTAAGGCACAGATTGGTAAGAGAAATAATCAATGCTTACGATAAGTCTGATGCAGATAATATAGTTGAAAGAAAATAAATCCATTATAGCAATTACCACAAAATGAAACACCCCAAATTAAGTTTAATTTTATTTTTACTACAATTTTCAATATATACTTTTGCACAAAATAAATGTGGAACACTGATTCATAGTCAAAAAATGAATGCTTTATATCCTCAAAGGGTTTTTACAAAATATATTGGCTCTAAAGTTCCCAATTATAAAAATTCGAGAATCTCGATAGACAACGACTCTATTATTAAAATACCAATAGTTATACATGTATTGAGCAAGAATAGAAGTAAAATAGGTGGAAGAGATAATCCAAACATCACATTGGCACAAATATATTCTCAAATAAAAGTATTAAATGAAGATTTCCGTAAAATGGGTAGTGGGTTCAACACACATCCTGATGGAGCAGATGTTCGATTTGAATTTGAATTAGCAGATACCATTGCACCCGGTCAGATTGAAAAAGGTATCAACAGAATTACTGTAGAAAAAGAATACTTCAATATGGAAGAAGACCGATTGGAAATAGCTCAAACTATCCAATGGGATTTTAATAAATTCTTAAATATTTGGATTATAGCTTCCGACCCAAATGAAAATATGTTGGGTTACAGTTCTTTCCCCAATAATGCTTTTGTAGATGGAATAGAAAGTGATACCGAATCATTGGACGAACAAAAAATATTTGATGGTGTAATTATCAATTCTAGCAATTTCGGAAAAGATGTTGGAACTGCCACAAAATCAAATATTTACAACAAAGGAAGAACTCTTACCCATGAGTTAGGACACTTTTTCGGTCTTTTGCACACCGATGGAGATGATAGATGTGGTGATGACAAATGCGACGATACCCCAACTATTGAATATATGAATCAATTAAGTGAATGTAAAACTATTGAATCTAATTGCAATGAAAAAACAGTTACCAATATGATTGAAAATTATATGGATTATTCTCCTGATGCTTGCATGAACATTTTCACAAAAGACCAAAAAGCAAGAATGCGTTATATTTTAACACGTAGCGAAACTAGATTTAATTTAATAAAAAACAACAATAAAAAAACGTTTAAGCTTGTAGAAACAGAAAAATTAATCGTTAAAATCGTGAATAACCCAATAGATGAATTGTTACTTGCAGACATTACATTTAAGGGAATCCAAAACCTGAAAATTAAATTGTATAATATGATAGGAAAGGAATTGTATTCCGAAGAATTCTCAAACCAAACCAGCTTTTTATTTAGAAAAGATTTTTATGCTTTAAACAAAGGTAGTTACCTATTTACAGTGGAAACAAATAATGAAAAATTGAATCAAAAAATTTTAGTAAAAGAATAATATCGAAACATTTTAAGTTCAATACAGTTTAATAGATAAACAAATTTATCATGACCAAGCTCAAACAAATAAAACAAAGCTATATAGAATTTATATTAGAAAATGGTTCTCAGCCAGCTAGCATTTATGCTTTTGCCAAAAAGTTAAAAATTAAAGAAAGTGAATTTTACGATTACTATAACTCTTTTAATCAGATAGATACAGTAATTTGGCTAGATATTTTTGAAGAAACTGTCTCTAAAATTCAAAATGAAGCTACTTTTCAAGAATATTCGGTTAGAGAAAAAATGTTGGCTTTTTATTATACTTGGATAGAACTTTTGAAAGAAAATAGAAGCTATATTTCGCATATTTGGCAGAATATCCCAAAAGTTTCTATGCACAACCCTGCGGCATTAGTTGAGTTTAAAATAGCGTTTAAAAACTTTGTTTCAGACCTCATGCAAGAAGGAAAAGCTAGTAACGAAGTGCAATCAAGAAAGTTTATAGATACCAAATATCCTGATGTTTTTTGGCTTCAGGCACTTTTTATACTTGATTTTTGGGTAAAAGACCATTCTAAAGGTTTTGAAAAAACAGATGCCGTTATCGAAAAATCTGTGAATACTTCTTTCGATTTGATAGCATCTTCAGCTTTAGATTCTGTGCTTGACTTTGCAAAGTTTATGTACCAAAACAAAAAATAAATTTAATAATAGTTTTAAATTGACTATTTCAAAAATGAAAGATCAATCATCTATACCTACCTCCAAAGTAGCCAGAGCCACACAATTTGTAAAAACAGGTGTAAAAATTGGAGGAAATTATTTAAAATATAACGTAAAAAAAATAATTGATTCAGATACAGACAAAGAAGAGCTTCATAGAGACAATGCCAGCGATATTTATAACGGACTCAGTAATTTAAAAGGTTCAGCATTAAAAGTTACCCAAATGCTCAGCATGGATAAAGGTATGCTACCTAAAGCTTACAGGGATAAATTTATGATGTCGCAATACTCGGCTCCTCCCCTTTCTGGACCTTTAGTTGTAAAAACTTTCAAGAAATATTTAGGGAAATCTCCGCTCGAAATTTTTGATAAATTTGAAATAAAAGCAAGTAACGCAGCCTCTATTGGACAAGTGCATCAAGGCTGGAAAAATAATAAGAAACTTGCCATAAAAATCCAATATCCTGGAGTTTCAGAAAGTATCAGTGCCGACCTGAAAATGATAAAACCTATAGCTACATCTATGTTTAGCCTAAACGAAAAAGATGTAGAGAGGTATATGGGTGAAGTAGAAAGCAGGCTCAAAGAAGAAACAGACTACGTACTCGAACTAAAACGCTCTCAGTATATTACAGAAGCATGCGGGCATTTGATTAACCTGAAATTCCCTGTATATTATCCTGAATATTCTTCAGACAAAATACTTACCATGGACTGGATGGAAGGTATGCATATGAAAGAGTTTTTAGCTACAAAACCTAGCCAAGAAATAAGGAATACAATAGGACAAGCACTTTGGGATTTTTATGATTTTCAGATACATACACTACGCCAAGTGCATGCTGACCCGCATCCTGGTAATTTTTTATTTCAAAACAATGGGGAAGTTGGTGTGATAGATTTTGGGTGTATAAAAGAAATCCCCGAAGATTATTACAACAATTATTTTGCTTTACTTAATTTCGAAACGTTGAAAGACGTAAAAAAAACAGAGGAAATATTTTTGAATCTTGAATTTATAGTTTCAAGTGATTCAGCTCAAGAAAGGTTGTTTTTTAGTGATTTATTTAAACAAATGATATTTTTATTGGGAAAACCTTTTGCAACTGATACTTTTGACTTTTCAGACGAGGTGTATTTTCAATCTGTCTACGATTTTGCCGAAAAACTTACCCAAATTGAAGAACTTAAAAAGGGTAAAGTAGCCAGAGGTTCACAACATGGTTTGTATGTAAATAGAACCTATTTTGGGCTCTATTCGTTGCTAAACGAACTACAATCGACCATCAAAATCAACAAACCTGATTGGTTAACAGCCAATAATTTGAAAAAATAAATGCACAAAATGAAATTTTATTTCAAATACATTAGTTAATCCATTAATTTTGTAAATAATTACATAAATTTTGTTTAATTATTTTTAAAAAATATTAAACAAAATAACCACTTAGGAGTTTAAATAATAAATAGAATCTCCGATTAGTTAATAGTGTTGCTGGCAAACTTCCAGACGACTAAAACTAAAAATTAATCTACGTTCAGGTATTACATTTTTTTCATTCGTTTAAAACAAAAAAATGACAGAAAAACGAGTTGCTGTTTTCAGGAAAGAACATTTCAATGCAGCACACAGATTAAACAACCCAAACTGGACTGATGAAAAAAATCAGTTAGTTTATGGAAAATGCAATAATAACAATTATCACGGGCACAACTATGAGCTAGTAGTGGAAGTAAGGGGAATAGTAAACCCCGAAACTGGCTATGTGATAGATATGAAAGATTTAAGTAAAATTATAAAATCTGAAGTCTTGGATAAATTTGACCACAAAAATTTAAACTTAGACACCGAAGAATTTAAAAATTTAAATCCATCTGCAGAAAACATTGCAATAGTAATTTACGACAAAATAAGTATAAAATTAGGTAATCAATATCAACTTAAAATAAGACTGTATGAAACCGAACGCAACTTTGTTGAATACCCAATATTCTGATAAACAAACTATTATGACAGAAATAGACGAAATTGGCGACGATCATATAGCCACAAATATAGATACTCCACTTAGAGCAGACGCCTTCGAAATGAGTAATGAAGAAAAGAAAAAAATCATCGAAACGCATTTCAGAGAAATAATGCTAACCTTGGGTTTGGATCTTACAGATGACTCATTAAAAGGAACTCCCAAAAGAGTAGCAAAAATGTATATTGAAGAGATTTTCAGCGGTTTAGACCCTGCAAATAAACCCAAAATAGCACTTTTTGAAAATAAATACCAATACAATGAAATGTTGGTAGAAAAAAATATTACTTTTTACTCCAATTGCGAACATCATTTTGTGCCTATTTTTGGAAAAGCACATGTAGCTTACATTTCAAACGGAAAAGTAATTGGACTTTCAAAACTCAATAGAATAGTTCAATATTTTGCCAAAAGACCACAAGTACAAGAACGCTTAAATGTTCAAATTGGTGAAGAATTGAAAAAAATATTAGGTACAGAAGATGTGGCAGTAATAATAGATGCCAAACATTTGTGTGTTTCGTCTAGAGGTATTAAAGACGAATCTTCAGCTACAGTTACTTCGTTTTATAGCGGTAAATTTAAAGAAGAAGCAAGTAAAAATGAATTATTAAAATATATTTACTAGATTTAGTATTTATAATTAAATTGTATTTATGAAAAAGACATTTTTAATTATTGGTGGAAGTTCTGGCATAGGTAAAAAAATAGTAGAATCTTTACTGAATGATAATCATAAAGTTTATGCAACTTCAAGAAGTTTAATCGAAAATGAAGCTGTTAATTCACTCATTTGGGATGCAAATATGCCAGATAATACTATTTTTGATACTATTGTAGAACCTTTAGATGGCATAGTTTATTGTCCAGGAACGATCAACCTTAAACCTTTTCATAGATTAAGCCTAGAAGATTTCAAAAACGACTTACAAGTAAACGTTTTGGGTGCAGTGTCTGTAATTCAAGCAAATTTACCGAAACTTAAGCTTTCGTCATCTTCATCTATAGTGATGTTTAGTACTGTAGCTTCATCGATTGGAATGGGTTTTCACGCTTCAATAGCTGCATCGAAAAGTGCCATAGAAGGACTAACTTTATCTTTGGCAGCAGAATTTGCTCCCCACAAAATAAGGGTCAATTGCATTGCACCATCGCTCACAGATACACCTTTGGCTAGCAATTTGTTAGGTAGCGATGAAAAAAAAGATAATGCAAGTAAAAGACATCCTTTGGGAAGAATAGGTACAGCAGACGAAATCGCCCAACTTGCATATTTTCTGCTCTCAGAAAATGCTAGCTGGATAACAGGGCAAGTACTCAAAATAGACGGTGGATTAAGTGCTATAAAATAATTTTTTCAATCAATTTTTCAAACATAATAAAACTATGAACATACCTTTTTATTTCTTTCTTTTCTTTTTAGTCGTTTTTGTAACACAATCAATAGTAGTGGTACAGCAAGGCACAGTAGTGGTTATCACCATTTTTGGTAAATACAAAAGAGTAATGACACCTGGTCTGAACTTCAAAATCCCATTTATAGAGTATATCTTTAAAAGAATATCTATACAAAATCGCTCTTTAGAACTTGAATTTCAAGCCATTACAAACGACCAAGCTAATGTAAACTTTAAAGCCATGTTGGTGTATGCGGTTTTAAACCAAGAAGAAGAAGCTATTAAAAACGTAGCTTTCAAGTTTATGGATGACAGAAGCTTAATGCAGGCACTTATCAGAACTGTAGAAGGCTCAATAAGAAGTTTTGTGGCTATAAAAAAACAAGCAGAAATACTTTCACTCCGTACTGAAATTGTAGATCACGTAAAAGATCAAATAGATGATTTATTGGTTACTTGGGGATATCATTTGATTGATTTACAGCTAAATGACATTGCTTTTGACGAAATCATCTTAAAATCAATGGCACAAGTGGTGGCATCATCTAACTTAAAAGCAGCTGCTGAAAACGAAGGACAAGCTTTATTGATTACCAAGACAAAAGCGGCCGAAGCTGAAGGAAATGCAATTAAAATATCTGCCGAAGCCGAAAGAATTGCAGCACAACTCAGAGGACAAGGGGTAGCGGGTTTCAGAGAAGAAGTTGCAAAGGGTATGGCAGAATCTGCCAAAGTTATGAACGACGCAGATTTAGACGCATCACTTATAATGTTTTCAATGTGGACAGAAGCCATCAAGCATTTTGCCGAACAAGGAAAAGGAAACGTAATTTTCTTAGATGGCTCGGTAGAAGGAATGGAAAAAACAATGAAACAATTGGTTGGAATACAACAAGTTAAAGAATTACCCAAAAAGTAAAACTATTTTGTAGTAAAATGCTTTTGATTGGTCGATAAGTTTTTTATCGACCAATTTATTTTTTGTTCAAAATCATTCTTTCTACTATCGCAATTTTGTAACAAACAATATTTACAACAAGACGGCAAACAAGGGTCTGCATGAATGAAAACTTCTACAGATTGATCAATTTTTTTATTCACAATCACCTCAAAATCATGAACTTGCTCATGAACCTGATCCAAAGTCCAATAATGTGGTAAAGTAAGGTGACAATCTAAATGCAAATCTCCCCCATATCGTTGAATCCTTAAATTATGAATGTCAATCCAATTATTTTTGCGGTGTGTTTTTAATACATCAACAACTTTTTTAAGCATTTCTTCATCTGTTTCATCCATCAAACCTCCTATTGATTTTCGAATAATTTTCACTCCTTGATAAAACATATAAAGTGCAAACATTAACGAAGCTACAGCGTCTGCCCAAAGCCAACCAAACCAATAGCTAGCCAACAAAGCCACTATCAGTATTAAGCCACTATAGGCATCTATTTTAAGATGAATGCCATCTGCAATAAGCGTTGGAGATGACTGAATATTTCCTTCTTTTAGCAAAAAATACCCTAAAAACCAATTGACAACAACACCCAACATAACAACAGCTAAACCAAAATCAAGATGTTGTAAATCTGAATTGCCATAAAAAGATTGTACCGAGTGAATAACAATATAAATACTTGCCAAAACGATGAGAACTCCCTCTAAACCAGCAGAAAAAAATTCAATTTTTCCATGACCATAAGGGTGATTATTGTCTTTAGGTAAGCTAGAAAGGTGTACACTATAAAAAGCAAAGCTTACCGCAACTACGTTGATAATTGACTCCAAAGCATCTACCAATACAGCAGAAGAATGTGTGTAAAAATAGGCGACAAACTTTATCGACATCAGTAACACACTTATAATCAAAGAAATAAATATTAATTTAAACTTCACCTTGCCTTTTTTAGTAAAAATTGAAAAACACAAATTGTTTACAAAGCTAAGCAATTTAGAAAGTTAAATTTACTTTAAAAGCTATTTTATACATGAATAAATCAATAACTTTGTAAAATGAACAAAAGCGAAAATCCTTGGGAAATTTTAAATTCTGAAGTAAAATATGATAACAATTGGATAACGCTTCACCACGACGAAGTAATCAAACCCAATGGCGAAAAAGGTATTTACGGCTGGACGCATTTTAAAAATAAAGCCATTGCTATACTACCCATAGACCAAGAAAATAATATCTGGTTGGTAGGGCAATACAGGTATCCACTCAATGAATACTCGTGGGAAGTGCCTATGGGAGGTGGTGCAT
>JAGNSI010000103.1 GCA_017988135.1 Pseudarcicella sp. | reverse complement strand
AGAAAGAGATCAAAGGAAACTATTGTTTGAAGAAGCACACAAAATAATGAAAGAAGTAGGCAACACAGAAACCTACATAACAGAAAAAATATTCGAAAATACACAAGTTATCACAGCTACCTTGGTAGGTGCCAATAATTATACTATCAAAAACAAGTCTTTCGATACCGTGGTAATAGACGAAGCTGGTCAAGCCATAGAGCCAGCTTGTTGGATTCCGATTTTGAAAGCCAAAAAAATAGTAATGGCTGGGGATCATTGCCAGTTACCCCCAACCGTAAAGTCTGAAAATAACCCAGGCACAGGGCTAATGCACACTTTGTTTGAAAAAAACATTCAAAATAATCCAGAAGCCGTAGTTTTGCTAGACCGACAGTATAGAATGCACCAAGATATTATGCAGTATTCTTCAGAGGTATTTTATGATAACCAACTTCTCGCAGACGAAAGTGTAGCACAATCTACTTTGTTTGCAGACGATGCTGCATTTGTATTTATAGACACCGCAGGTTGCAGTTTCGATGAAAAGATAGAAGGAACCAGCAGCACAAATCCTGCAGAAGCTCAATTTTTAATCGAATTTTTGATTGAAATGAATAAAACTTGGCAACAAAAAAATATTAAATCGCCAAGTGTGGCAATAATTTCGCCCTACAAACAACAAATAAAAATTATAGAAGAAACAATACTTCAACACAAAGAGTTAAAAATACCACAACTGAGTATAAATACCATCGATAGTTTTCAAGGTCAGGAAAGAGATGTAGTAATAATAAGTATGACCCGAAGCAACAATGAAAGTAAGATTGGTTTTTTGAGTGATACCCGTCGCATGAACGTAGCAATGACCAGAGCCAAACATAAACTCATAATTATTGGCGACAGCAGTACTATTGCAAGTCATCCATTTTATGAAAAAATGATCAATTATGCTGAGAAAATAAACGCTTATAAAAGTGCTTGGGAATACATCAATCAATAATTTAAAAATGGATATAGCCGTAGTAATACTCAATTATAATGGACAAGGTTTTTTGGATAAATTTCTTCCATCAGTAATTACTAATAGCCTAAATGCTCAGGTAATAGTTGCCGACAATGCCTCAAAAGACAATTCTTTAGCTTTGTTAATGGATAAATTTCCGACTGTAAAAATCATTCAAAATACAGAAAATTATGGTTTTGCAGGCGGTTATAATCATGCACTCAAGCAAGTAAAGGCAAAGTATTATGTTTTGCTAAATTCTGATGTAGAAGTAAGCCCTAATTGGTTAAAGCCAATGTATGATTTATTAGAAAACAATAAAAACATTGCTGCTTGCCAACCCAAAATTTTAGCTTTTCATCAACCAGAAGATTTTGAATATGCAGGAGCAGGCGGAGGCTTTATCGATACACTTGGTTATCCATTTTGTAGAGGCAGAATTTTTGATACAGTAGAAAAAGACCTCAATCAGTACAATGATGCACAGTCTGTTTTTTGGGCAACAGGTGCTTGTTTGTTTATTCGTTCAGAGGTTTTTCATTCATTAAAAGGTTTCGACGAAGATTTTTTTGCCCATATGGAAGAAATAGATCTTTGTTGGCGGATACATTCGCAAGGTCATGAAGTGTATGTCTGTCCACAATCTATAGTTTACCACGTTGGAGGAGGCACATTGCAAAAATCGAATCCATTCAAAACATTTTTGAACTTTAGAAATGGCTTGGCGATGATTTATAAAAACTTGCCTGAAAAACAACTCAGAAGGAAAATCTTCATAAGATTGGTTTTAGATGGATTGGCTGGTGTAAAGTTTTTATTATCAGGTGATTATAAAAGTACCATTGCGATAATAAAAGCCCATTTTTCGTTTTATGGAAATTTTAAACATTGGAATACAAAGCGTAAAAATAATCTCAAATCTGAGCATATTATAACGATATACCCCAAAAGTATCGTTGTTGAGTATTATTTGAAAAAGAAAAAAATATTTGCAGATTTGGGTTTTAAAAATCCCAAACAGTAGGATTGTTTCTTTGGCGAAGGTATTTTTTTATATTCATCCAAAAAGCCAATATCAAATACAAAATCACTGGCGAACCGAGTGTGAGGCAAGATGTATAAATAAAATACATACGTATAGTAGGTGTGGAGATTTTGAATTTTCCACCCAAATGGTTGCATACACCAAATACTTTATTTTCAACAAAATATTTTACCCTATACATACGTAATAAAATTAGTTATATACAAATATATATTTATTTCTTCAAAACTAGTGATTTTTGATAGAAAATGCCTGAATTATATTACTTTACATAAAAAAAAATAGACATTTTGTATAATTTAAGGACTTTTTAAGGATATTTTGAAATATTTACAATAAAAAGTATTGTTATTGAAATTTAATGCTTACATTTGACCTGCCTAAGTGAAAGTATAGCAAGTTGATTTTTTATGACTTAAAATACCTTTCATTGAGAACAGATTTTTTTGTAATTGATTCTTTTTTAAATTGATTTTTTTAATTTAAGGTTTGATGATAATCCAAAGTCTATCTCAGCACTTTGGTTTTTTTTTATATTTTTAATATTTTTTTATGCAAACTGGTAAAGTTAAATTTTTTAATGAGTCAAAAGGATTCGGATTTATCCTAGACGAAGAATCGGGCAAAGACATTTTTGTTCATGTTACTGCTCTTGGAGGAATGACCCTTCGTGAAAATGATGAAGTTTCTTTCGAAATAGAAGACGGAAAACGTGGCTTAAATGCTGTAAACGTACAAAAAGCTTAATTTAATAAGCACAATTATCTTGAAAAGTATTAAAAAATACTTTTGTTCAAGAATCAAAACGTATTTTTTTAACAATTATATATTTATTTTATGCAAACTGGTAAAGTTAAATTTTTCAACGAATCTAAAGGCTTTGGATTTGTAGTTGATGATGAGTCTGGCGAAGAAATCTTTGTACACGTTACAGGATTGAACGGAATTCAGATTCGTGAAAACGACAACGTTTCTTTTGATGTTCAAGAGGGCAAACGTGGTTTGAACGCTGTGAATGTGAAAAAAATCTAATTTAAAAAAGATTTTCGTGATATTTATTGAGAGCCTAGTTTTACTAGGCTTTTTTTATGTGCAAAATATTGCGTCTTGATTTATTTACCACAAAAAAATACCCCCATCAATTCTTTCGATTTATGATGGAGGTAAATTATTTCTGAATCTTTGTTAAAAAACAAATCGATAACCAAAATTTATAGCAATAGGAATTGGCTTTGATAAACCCATAATGTTTGGATTGCTAGTTAGTATATTATAATATTCTTCAGATTCTTTACTTCTGAAAGGTAAAATAATTCCCAATGTGAAATATCCTGGACTACCTGGGTAATATTTGCTATCCCAACCTATTCCCAAAGAAGGTCCATAAAAGACCTTATTTAACTGTTCAGCGCCCTCTATAACATATACTAAATTATAGCCATACATGAATGAAGTATATAAAGATCCTGCATTATTTTCTGGATTGGAACGTATTTTTAATCCAAAATTATAACCTAAATCCGCCAAGTTATACCCGGCACCTGCAAATGCACCCAGATTTTTTGTAAAATAACTCAATAAATTGATTCCAATTCCACCATAGTCTAGACCCATGCCTAAGCCAAGAGATTGAGTGTCGTAGTCGGCTAAAAATGGATTTTTATTCGAGTCAGAATTATAGCTGTAGTCTGCTACGTCAACCTTCAATACCTCATGCTCTGAGATTTCATTTCTGGAATTTTTAAAATAATACAATTTTAAGCTGTCTTCTTTTGTGATTTTGCATCGTATCAGCATGTAATTGTGTTTGAGTATTATTTTGTCTTGAGATTTTGAAGAGAAAGCAATTAATGTAAGCAATAATGCTAAAAGAGTATTTTTCATTTTTTAATTTTTGGGGTAAGAGCAATGTTCTATTAATAGAGGTAATTAAAAGAACATTGCATAAGTGAGCAATTTATTTATTCAAACCATTTCATGACATCTTCTTTAGATGGCATGTTGGCTTCTATTTTTAGTTTTTTACGCATACCTCCCAAGTCGTTGAATACTTTGTTTGGGCTGGCTTCTTTCAGTGCTGCAATAGTATAAAATCCCATTTTTTGTAAAGCTGGTATCCATTCTTTGGCTATTCCTAATGCTGTGTATTCTGCTTCGGTTGCCATTTCTACTTTTTTTTCTGGTCTCATTTGAGGGAAAAACAAGACTTCTTGTATGGTAGTTTGGTTGGTCATCAACATGGTGAGTCGGTCTATCCCAATACCAATACCTGCTGTAGGTGGCATGCCATACTCCAACGCACGCAAGAAATCTTCGTCTAAAAGCATTGCTTCGTCGTCGCCTCTTTCTGCCAATTTGAGTTGTTCTTCAAAACGCTCTCTTTGGTCTATCGGGTCATTTAGCTCAGAGTAAGCATTGGCTATTTCTTTTCCGTTTACAAATAGTTCAAATCTTTCTACTAAGCCAGGTTTCGAGCGATGTTTTTTAGTCAAAGGCGACATTTCAACAGGATAGTCTGTAATAAAGGTTGGCTGTATAAGGTTTGCTTCTACTTTCTCGCCAAATATTTCGTCTATCAATTTTCCTGCTCCCATGCTTGGGTCAATTTCTATGCTCCATTCTTTGCATTTTTCTCTCAAAACATCTTCAGAAACACCTTCAACGTTGAAGCCTGTGTATTTTTCTATGGCTCCAGCTATGGTGAGTCTAGTGTATGGGCCTGCAAATTCTATTTCGTTTTGCCCAACTGTGATCTTTGTACAGTGGTTGGTGGCTTGGGCTACATTTTCAAATATTTGCTCGGTAGCATCCATTAGCCAATTGTAATCTTTATAGGCTACATACAATTCTACAGAAGTAAATTCGGGGTTATGTGTGCGGTCCATTCCTTCGTTTCTGAACATTTTTCCGAACTCGTACACGCCGTCAAAACCGCCCACTATCAGTCTTTTGAGGTATAATTCATTGGCAATTCTTAGGTATAAGGGTATGTCCAATGAATTGTGATGGGTTTTGAATGGCCTTGCTGATGCACCTCCATGTATAGATTGTAAAACGGGTGTTTCTACTTCTAGCCAACCTTTGGTGTCAAAAAAAGAACGCATCGTAGTGATTATTCTTGACCTTTTTACAAATATATATCTTACTTGTGGGTTCACGATAAGGTCTACATATCTTTGTCTGAAACGTAGTTCAGGGTCTGTAAAGCCGTCGTAAATATTGCCTTCTTCGTCACGTTTTACTACAGGAAGCGGACGTAGCGATTTGTTCAGAATCTTGAAAGAAGATACATGTACAGAAATTTCGCCTGTTTGTGTGGTGAATGCATAGCCGTTTATACCTACAATATCACCAATATCAAGCATTTTTTTAAAAACAGTATTGTACAAGGTTTTGTCTTCTCCTGGGCAAAGGTCATCTCTTTTGAAGTACAATTGTATTCTGCCTGTGGCATCTTGCATTTCGGCAAAAGAAGCACTACCCATTATTCTGAAAGACATCAATCTACCTGCCATCGAAATGTGCTTGTAGTCTAGCTTATTGTTTTCATAGTTTCGTAAAATATCTTCAGCGTTTGCGTTCACTTCGAAAACCTCTGCTGGATAGGGATCAATTCCCATTTTTATCAATTCTTCACGCTTTTGTCTTCTTTGTAGTTCTTGTTCTGAAAGCATTTTGTTTTAATGATTGTCGATAAAATGATGTAAATTATCAAATTATCAATGTTTTATAGTGAAAATATTTTTCTGTCTTATTTTATAACAAAAATAGTCATTTATACTTATTTTATTTATACCAAATTGTATTTCGATTAGAAATTAGTGTTTTATGGTACTGTTTTTTGACTATTTTTATCTTAAAAAATGTTAAAAGTAAAGAACTTTTGAAGTCTAAAAAAAGTTTATGTTTTAAATTGCGTTATTATTTTAGATTTTAAAGTTTCAGTTTATTTAGTTTAAATTTTTATATAACATGGAGATTAAAAGTAACTTAAAAACACTAGCCTTGGTAGGGGTTTTGAGCAGTGCAAGCACACTAGGAGCATACAAGTTATTGAATTTGGATAAAAATGGCGGATTTTCTGATGCACCATCGGCGTTCAATAAAATGGTTTCTAACAGTTCTTCACCAATGGGTGTGCCGGGAGATTTTACTTTTGCGGCAGACAAAACTACTCCTTCTGTAGTACACATAAAAACTAAAGTGAATCGTCAGATGAGTCGTCAGCAGATGGATCCGTTTGAAGATTTTTTTGGCTTTGGTGATCCATTTGGAGGCGGCAGGCAACGTCGCCAGCCAGAGGCACAAGAAGGTTCAGGCTCTGGTGTTATCATTAGTTCTGATGGATATATTGTAACGAATAATCATGTGGTGCAAGGTGCAGACGAAGTTTCTGTAATATTGAACGACAAGCGTGAGTTTAAAGCAAAAGTGATCAGTACAGATCCATCTACAGACATTGCCGTAATACAAGTAAAAGCTACAGGCTTACCATTTTTACAGTTTGGCAACTCAGATGATTTGAAAGTAGGAGAATGGGTATTGGCGGTAGGAAATCCTTTCAACTTGGAATCTACGGTTACAGCAGGAATTGTTTCTGCAAAAGGAAGAAAGAATATTATTGACAAAGATCCTAGTCCTGTAGAATCTTTTATTCAGACAGATGCTGCCGTAAATCCTGGAAATTCTGGTGGTGCTTTGGTAAACTTAAAAGGTGAATTGATAGGTATAAATACTGCTATTTATAGCCAAACTGGTCAATTTGCGGGTTATTCTTTTGCAGTGCCAGTGAGTATAGTTAAGAAAGTATCTGGTGATATTATTAAGTTTGGTAATGTACAAAGAGGTTTCTTGGGTGTGTCTATTGGTGATGTTACGGCTAAAATTGCGGAGGAAAAAGATTTAAAAGTAAATGAAGGTGTGCTGGTAGGTGGTTTTACCGAAAACAGTTCGGGTAAGGCTGCAGGTTTGAAAATAAATGATGTTATTGTAAAAGTAGATGGAATAGAAACCAAAGAAACATCTAAATTGATGGAGTTGGTAAGTCGCCATAGACCAGGTGAAACCATAGTGGTAACGGTAAATCGTGATGGAGCTAACAAAGATTTTAATGTGGTTTTGAAAAACAAAGATGGTAATACTTCTTTGCTCAAGCAAGAGTCTACCGAGTCGTACAAAAATGACTTTTTGGGTGCTAAATTTGGCAATATCTCTGACAGCGACAAAACCAAATTTAAAATACAAGAAGGTGTAAAAGTGACCGAGATTATTCAAGATGGTAGATTGGAGTATTATGGGGCCGTTCAGAAAGGGGCTATCATTACTAAAATAGACGGAAAAGTAGTTTCTAATGCCAAAGAAGCTGCAGAAATGCTAGATGGGAAAGTAGGCAGAATTACTCTAGAAGGAATAAATCCTGATGGCGGTAAGTTTTATTTGAGCGTTTAGTAAATAGGTTTTGTTTTTTAATAAATAGAGGCTACCCGTTAAAAGGTAGCCTCTATTTGTTGGTGCTATTATTTGTAAACTTTCCAAGTATTTTTCACATAAGATTTACGCCTTACTGTTGTGTTATGTTGTTTAGAATTTAAAGTTTTGCTGAAAACTTAAGCGATTTTAGTCTTATTGATCAAGTCTATTATTTGTTCTTTTTTTTATTTCACCAAACCCACAATACACTTCCCCCTCCTTGTATTTAAATTGTCTGTAAGCAAATCCTTGTCCTTCATTTAAGATTAAATTTCCTTTTTCAAATCTGAATTTTGGAAAAATTGATTGTCTGATTTCGTCGAAGAGATAATTTCCAGCTTTTGTAAGTTCAATTATTAATTCTTCTAATATATGTTCATGTAATTCTTGCATTTCTGGTGTAACCACTCCTGTTCGATATTTTAGTCGTGTGTGATAACATTCTTCATCTTCATCTCTTTCTTCTTTATATAACTCGAATTTATTTATAAAGTCTTCTAAGACCAAATTAAATTGGTAAATTGCATTTGTAATATTTTTTTTTGTTATTGGAAATTCTCTGCTACAAATGAATTTGTGTAATTGAATTAGGTTGTTAAATTGTTGTTTCTCAATTTTTGTATAGTATCCACCAAGCAAATCATCTGTCCAGTTTAACCAATTATCAAAATTTGCTAATAATTCTATTTGGTCAATGTATTCAGCAAATAATTCATCATCTTTTTGTTGTTTTAGGTCAAAATTTAAATTATTGCGAACCCAGTCTTCATGCTTTTTTTTAATTTCTATTACACTTTCAAGCGTATAATATTTTTCATCACTATCAATGGTTTTATGGTGTTTTTTACAAAGCAAGATTAAGTTATTGTACTTGTCAATTTGCCTTAAGGGAAAACTATATTTCAAATAACTTCGAGGTCCATTTTCCTTTCCAGAAATAATATGAGCTTCATCACCAACTGTATAATAGTCATCATTGTCAACTGTATCTAAAGTTAGATTATCTTTACAATCTTCAAAAGCACATTTGCTTGCTGCAAGTCCCCATAGTTTTTTGTGCGTTTTTAATGTGATGCCCATTTGAAATTTATTTAAGTATATTTGCTCAATTGTCATGAAGTATAGTTTGTTTTTTTGAACTAAAAATCAACAATTTATAAAACAAAATTAAATTCTTTAATCTGATTTTTCAGTATTTTATTCTTTCCCCCGACCTATTTTTTTCTTTGCGTTGTTCATCTGGCTCCCCAAGCAAATAGCAATAGGGCTTGAGAGAATCTATATTTGCAAAAATTACGTTAAGAATGGCAACATAAGGTAGGGCCAAAATTAAACCTGAAATACCCCAAAGTTGCCCTCCCAAAATAAGTGCTATCATAGCTGCCAATGGGTTTATTCTGATTTTTGAGCCCACGATGAATGGCGTAATAAAATTGCCTTCTAGAAATTGTACAAACACAAAAATACCAGCTACACCAACAGCATACATTGGCGATTCTTTGGTTAATAAT
>JAGNSI010000102.1 GCA_017988135.1 Pseudarcicella sp. | reverse complement strand
TGAGTTTAGCATCGTTGAATACATATACCAAATTTTTGAAACTTTTAACGTCTGGATGAGCAAGATAACTCAAAAATTGAGGCATTCCAACTATGGAGGTGGTGATGCCTGATTTTTAACAAAAAAAGCTGCCCTTTTTGGGGGGCAGCTTTTTCAATTTTATTTTATTACTTTTAAAGCTTCATGAATCGTTGAGCCGATTTTATGTTGTTAAAGTCAATAGTTTCCACCAAATAAATCCCTTGCGCTAAGCCTGAAATATCACATTGGTTAGCTGTAGGTGTTGCTTCCAAAATCAACATGCCATTTGTGTTGTAAAATCTAACGGTTTTTATTTTTTTGTCACCCGATTGTTCAATCGTAATGGTATTTTTTGCTGGATTAGGAAAGATATTTGTCTGATTTTTTGTTTTTTTACTTACATAAATCACTTTAGAATAGCTTTCTGTACCATCGTTATTTACCATTTTTAGTTGATAATAATTGTTTTCTTTTAGTTCGAAACCGTCTATTACTTCATAGTTGCTTAGGTTAGCAAAAGGTATGTTTTTGATAGATTCAAAATTTCTGCCATCACTTCCACGTTGCAATACAAAGTGGCTGAAAGCTTTTGGATTAGCTACAGACCAGTTTATTTTTACCAAGTTATTGTTTAGTTTAGCTTCAAATTTTACTAAATCTATAGCTAAAGGAGATGCTACAATAATGGTAAGTTTAGACACCAAAGAAGAGCCATCTGGTAAATTTACAGGTACATCGAAAGTGTAAAATCCAGCAATATTTGACGTAAAGCTGTATGTACCATTACTATTTATTTGTAGCTGTACAATAGCTCCAGCTGGGTTTGTGTTGCCTGCACTCGGGGTAGGAGTACCGTAGGTGGTTCCAGCTACTGGTGTAGGTACATTAAGGTCGTTGGTGCTGATGTTTTCTTGTATAACAGTGTTTACAAAAGTACTATTAAAGTCATCTTCAACAGCTGGAATACCTTTCATTAAGCAACCTTTAATGTTTGAAATAGAGCTGGTTACTTTAAGATTCGAATTGTTTGATTTTCCTAAATAAAATGCCACAGAATCTACCGCAGTGGTGATATTCAAAACAAAAGAATTGCCTTCTACCGAAAAAGCTCCTGAAGTACTGTTACTATAAATAAAGTCATTTGAAGGATCTACATATATAGAGTCTGCAATGTTTGTCCATATAAATTTTGAAGCACTTATTGGCGTTCCTTTGTACCAAGCCTTTACTTTTAGTGCATCTTGATAATTGAATCCATTGAATTGTGCAGAGAAATTGGCATAAGGCTTTACAAAGTCTAGTAATAGCCTTGCTACATTTGCCAAAACAGGTGCATTTGGGTTGCTGGTAGAGCTTACTTGTGTGTATATTACTTGACCGCCTGTGCTTGGATCTGCGGTAGTGCTGTTTATGAATTGTACACCACCTTCAGACAAAGTGTTGGTGGCAGGCACGGCCGCTACAAAAGCATTCCAGCTTGCTGTGCCAGGATTGAAAAGGCTGGCTTCAAAATTAATATCTCCACCCGTTATACCGTTTATAGTTGCTTTGCCTTTTCTGATAGGCGTTCCAGTCAGTAAATTTGTGCTGAGCGAGCTTCCTGAAGCATTTAATGTTTTTACAGAGCAATTGAGTTCAGCATTGTCAGGGGTTCCGTCATTGTCGTCGTCATTGTCCACAAAATCGCCAGTACCATCAAAGTCTGTATCTTCTAAAACTAGAAAAGTGATAGTAGCCACATCGCACTCGGCTACATTGTTTGGTTCGCACAACAGATAATTGATCATGGCAGTACCCGTGTAGTTTGCTGCTGGTTTAAAAGTTATTATGCCATTTGCAGTATTTAGAGACCAGTTTCCTGTAGCATTGCTAAAAGTAGTTTGAATACCAGCTGTAGCTGTGTCAAGGTCTATCGTGAATCTGCCCGCAGTATTGAAAGGTGCTGTAGGATTGCCGTCTGCATCAGTATCGTTGGCTGTGATATTGATAGAGCCTATGCCAGTATTTTTGATAATATTTCCTCCAAAGTCATTTACGGCAACTGGCAATGCGGCAAACGTATTGTTTGATATGCAAAAAAACAAAAAGCTAACACAAAAAAAAGAGCGATAGGTTTGCGTTTTGAAAAAAGGATGAAACTTGGGTAAAAAAGTAAAGTTTGTATTCATTTGAAAATATATTTGTATGGTAAAACATTAAAAAAATAATATCATTAAGGATTTTATGCTATTAGAAAATGGAAAATTGATATATTTTTCCATACTACATATAATAGCAACAAATTTAAATATTTCATTTGATAATAGCTGAATAGCTGACCTTTAAATAAAAATATTTATTGACAATTTGATATAAACATCTTTCAATTTTAATTTTTGAAATGTGCATAATGTGTAATTTCTTTTAAATCAAAAAAAATATAATTCATTCAAACCGCTCAAGCTTCACTTGGAACATAAATCTGAGTAGTAAATTTATTTTTTTAAGGTTAAATTTGGTATCAAATCAATTTTGACACATTTTATTTAAAATCAACAAATAAATGAAACATCAAAAACACAGTAAAATAGCCAAAGCCGAAACAGGCAATTTTGCCAAGCTAGAAGTTTCTTTTTTGGGTACCAATTGTACGCAAATAAAAAATCTTTTCGAAGCAATTATTGACAAACTTTCGCCTTTCAAAGTTGCTGTAATAGATGCCGATCATCATTCAGAAAGTGCACTAAGCACTTTTATAACTTCAATTGATAAAATTAGTCACTATAGAATAGATCTTCAAGAACGTCCCAATAAGTTTCAGTTTCAGTACTTTACAAACGAAGCGGATATAGTGCTAATAAACGGCAATCACGAAACAGCAAATAGTCAGATAATAATTATAGACGAAGCCAAGCCGCTGACTAAAAAAATAGATAAACTCACCAATGTAGAACTGATTGTATTCAAAGATAAGCTTCAAGTGCTGCCAGAATACCTAATAAATGTTATCGGCGAACAAAAAGATGTCATAAAAACTACTATCGAAGACATAGATACAATTGCAGATTTTTTGAGGAATAAAATAATCAATAACATTCCGCCAATGAATGGGCTGGTATTGAGAGGAGGCAAAAGTCAAAGAATGGGCTTTGATAAGGCTTTAATAGATTACCATGGTTTGCCTCAAAAAAATTATACATTTCAGCTACTTCAGCCCAAATGCCATCAAACTTTTGTATCGATCAATCCTCAGCAAAGCGAAGAACTACCTGCTATAACTGATACATTTATAGGTTTGGGTCCGCTTTCGGGCATATTGTCTGCCTTTATGCAAAACCCCAACGCCGCTTGGCTGGTGGTGGCTTGCGACCTGCCTTACCTTACCGACAAAACATTAGATTTTTTGATTCAAAACAGAAATTCGTCTAAAATTGCCACTGCATTTGTTTCGCCAACATTTAGTGGCGAAGAGCAAGCTTTTCCAGAGCCGTTGATTACCATATACGAACCCAAAGCATATCCTATACTCATGCAAATGCTCAGTTTAGGAATAGACTGTCCTCGTAAAACATTGATGAACTTTGATATAGAACTGGTTCAACTCCCCGAACCCAAAGAAGTTTTCAATGCCAATACGCCAAGCGAACACCAAAAAGCCATCATAGATTTATCGCCCAAAATTACCTAAAACCATGTCGTCACACCATGTAGTAAGAGAAAATCAAGAGCCAGCTCTTATAATATCGTCTCAAACCGATTTTGATACCGAAACCATCGGGCAGCTATTAGAATGGTCGCCATTTACCTTGGTGATTGGCGAAAATATAGCTCTAATGCAAGTTATGGGTATAAAAGTAGACGCTTTAATGCTTGATGCTGAAATAAATGCCGATACTATTTGCCAGTTTGGGGTAGAAATAATAAAACTCGAAAATACAGCAAACAATTTGCTAGAAAAAGCTTTGGACTATTTTATAGAAAAAGGATTTCCAGCTGTAAATATTGTAGGGCATTTGTTGTCAGAACAAACCATGACTAGTATGTCCAGTAAAATAGGGCAGATAAAAACGGTGCTATTTGATGCAGATTACAAACTATTTTTCTTAGAAAATCGTTATGAAAAGTGGTTGCCAGCAGGTTCAGAATTACAATTGATACCACAAGGTCGGGTGTTCAGTCTGAGTATTCAAAACGGAAAAGAAACAACTGAAAAAGATTTTTTGGAAGAAAAAATAAATATCATCACCACTAAAGATGGTTTTTTTACAATAACTTATAAAAAAGGCATCTTATTTGTAAATGAAAAATGGAGTTAAGAAAACAAACGACAAAATGAAAGCATACTTATTATTAGGATTTTTTTTGATTTTTTCCTTTATCAAAATCAATGCACAAACAGACAACGTTACGTTAAAATTCAAAACATCTGCCATTTGCGAGATGTGTAAAGAAACAATAGAGCGAAAATTGGCTTATACAAAAGGTATAAAAAGTGCTGATTTAGACTTAGAAAGCAAAGAAAAGGTCATTACAATCACTTATAACTCTAAAAAAACTAATCCCGAAACAATCAAAAAAACAATTTCGGAGCTTGGGTATAAAGCCGACGATGTGCTTGCCAATGCCAAAAGTTATGAAAAACTACCCGATTGCTGTAAGTCAGGCTCTAAATGTGATTGATTTTGTGTAATTTTGTCGAAAATCAATCAGTACTTTTTATCATTTGCAACAATATTTTAACGTAAAATGAATTTTCCAGTTTTAGAACAAAACAAAAAAAACACTACAATAGTCAATATACTTTCATTTGCCATTCCTTTGGCTGTGGCATTGCTGATAGGCATACGTCAAAAAATAGATTTGGGTTTGTGGACAAAATCGTTACCCTGCATTATTGCTTTCGTGAATGGAACTACAGCAGTGTTGTTATTGATGGGCTTGTATTTTATCAAAACAAAAAACATAAAAGGTCATAGAGCTATGATGTCGGGAGCATTTGTGCTTGGAGCATTGTTTTTGGTATTGTACATTTTGTATCATATCTCCAATCAATCTACCAAATTTGGTGACGATGGCAATATCAAATACGTCTATTATTTCTTTTTGTTAAGCCATATTTTATTGTCGATTTTAGTGGTACGTTTTGTATTGCAAGCCATGTATTTTGCACTTAGCAACAAAATAGATTTACACAAAAAAGTAGTTGCCATAGCATATCCTGTATGGTTATACGTGTCTGTTACAGGTGTGATTGTGTATTTTATGATAAAACCTTTTTATCAATAATACCGTTATACTGTTGTAAAAACAGAAAAAAATGAAAGTATTTAGCACCTCAAATATATTCTCAACACTTGCTACCGTGCTTGCTTTTGCCTCTAGCACGGCAGCTCAATGTGCCATGTGCAGGGCATCTGTAGAAAGTACCATTTCCAATGGTCGCAGTAACCTTGCCGAAGGCTTAAACACAGGTATTCTTTACCTTTTGCTTGCACCTTATCTTTGTTTTATGGTAATAGGCTATTTGTGGTATAAAAATAGCAAAAAACAAACCGCACAAAGGCTAGCCTTAGCCACAAGATTAAAATCAATACTGGGTAAGAAATAATGTTTTTTTGAAGGGTTTTCTGTTGATTGATTTAGGCAGATACTTAAACTATTTAATTATAGTTGTCTTTTTTTGCTATTTCTAGTGTTTTTTGAAAGATGATTCAGTTATCTTACTATTTGATGACCGCCTTATGCCTGCGAAAGAAAATGTTATTTTAAATATTCGCTCGTACTTAAAATGCCTGTCTTAAATTGTCTCAAATCTAAAACTGTTTTCTGAAAAATCCTTGATAAATTGCTTGGTAGAAAAAAAATGAAATGCACAAAATAAAATACACCTTACTGATTTTTTTTATTATTCTTTGTATTGTTGGTATAGCAGTAACGCCTAAGCTAATTTTTCAGATCAACCCAACAGCTGATAGTAAAACCATAGCAATAAGCTATAGATGGGCTATGGCTACGCCCATCACAATGGAGCAACAAGTAACGGCAAACATTGAAGGTGCTTGTGCCACTTTGCAGAATATAAAAAAAATAACTTCCCGCTCTAGTTATGGCTATGGAAATGTAACACTACAACTAGAGAAAAATACTGACCCTACCTACAAACGATTTGAAGTAGCAACCCTGATTAGGCAAATATACGCTTCACTACCCAAAGGTGTATCGTACCCACAAGTAAGCATGCGATTGCCTAAAGAGTTAGAAAGTTCTCAAACCCTAATGAACTGGCAACTTTGCGGTCCCGCTGACGGATATATTTTACAACAAAAAGCCGAATTTATTCTTAAACCCAGCCTTAGCCAAATACCTGAAGTAGCTGAAGTAAATATTCAAGGCAATGGCGACAAACAATGGACTTTAAGCTATAAAAACCATCAACTACAAGCTTTAAATATAGACGAAGAAGATATAGTTGCAGCTCTAAATCAACATTATCAAATTCAAAATTTAGGCAAAAGTACTACTTCTGACGGCTCGGAAATAAATGTTTCGTTGCAAAACAAAGACGATATTAAAATTGACAGCTCTATCGTAATTGGCACGCAAAACCAAAGAATTATAAGACTTCACGATCTGGTGAAGATTGAACAAAAAAATATTGCTCCTCAAAACTACTACAGAATAAACGGGAAAAACAGCATAAATATCAGTATAAGTGCCGAAAAAAAAGCTAATCAGATAAGTTTAGCATCGGCTATCAATCAAAAAATAGCATTACTAGAAAAACAACTTCCTAAAGATTATCAATTAGTACTTGACTACGATGCTTCGGTTCATATTAAAGAAAATCTAGAAAAAATTGCCGATCAAATAATACTTGCTTTAATTATTTTGATAGCTTTTGTATGGCTCACTAGCTGGTCTTGGAGATATATGACAGTGGTAACTACAGGTCTTTTAGTGAATATTTTACTATGCAATATTGTTTTTTGGGCATTGAAAATAGAACTGCATCTGTACTCACTTGCTGCCCTTACAACATCGCTAGGGATTGTAATAGATAATACTATTGTAATGATAGACTATTACAAAAGACACCATAACCTCCGAATATTTTCTTCACTTTTGAGTGCTACGCTTACTACTTTGGCGGGGCTTACAGTCGTGTTTTTTTTACCCGAAACCAACAAAATAATTCTCGAAGATTTTGCGATTGTTTTTACCATTTCACTTTTGATGTCGCTATTTGTTTCCATGTATTTTATACCTGTTTTTGAGCAGTTTGTGTCGGCTAATGCTTCTCAAAAGCCAGTATTTAAGCGAAAAAAGAAAAGGATAATTTTTATCAATAAAATCCATAAGCGTTGCATTATGTTTTTTTTGAGGTTCAAAAAAACTTTTATAGCTATTGCCGTATTATCATTTGGCTTACCATTTGGACTGATTCCCGAAAAAATAAATGGCAATTCAGCGATTGAAAAAACTTTTAACATTTGGAGAAGTAAAGAAAGTACACAAGAATTGTTGGATATGGCAGACAAAGTATTTGGAGGAACACTATCTTTATTTATCAACGATGTTTATCAAAAATCGTATTACTCAGATCCTCAACGAACAGCCTTACACATAAATGTAAGCTTGCCAAATCAGTGCACCATAGCACAAATGAACGCCATTTTTTTACGACTCGAAAATGTATTAAAACCATTGCCCCAGATAGATAAATTTATCAGTACTATTTACGATGCAAATGATGGCAATATGACCATTTTTTTCAAAAAAGATTTCGAAAAAAACACCTTTCCTTTTACCTTAAAAAACAAAATAATAGATCTTTCTACCGAAATGAGCGGTATCAATTGGAATATTTACGGAGTAGGAGAAGGGTTTAGTATAAAAGCCGAAGAAGATGACACACCTTCGTATGAAATAAAACTACAAGGCTACAATTACAATACATTAGATGCTTTGGTACAAAACCTACAAATAAAATTAGAAAAGTATCAACGTGTTCAGCGATTAGAAACCAATGGGAATGGAAGAGATAAACGCAATCGAAAAACTTTTGCCTTTATATTAAAAACTAATCCTAAAGCGCTTTTACAAAACAATATAGATAACAATCAACTTTTTGAGTCGCTCCAAAAACAAAACCAAATTTCGGAAACCGACTTGTATATCAACCTCAACGGCAAATACGAAGCAATAAATGTTTTGCCAGAAAATCATGAAAAATTTGATACATGGAAATTAAACAATCTTTCTGCTATATCACTAAACAAAAAAAATAAACAAGCAAGAGTGAAGATGCAAGATATTGCCGAGTTGAGCAAAGAAAACATTGCTTCTGATATTTTTAAAGAAAATCAGCAATACCAACGCCATGTTACTTTCGAATACATAGGTAGCTCTACCCATGGCGACAAAATTGTAGAAGAAATAATTGCCAGCGAAAAAGTACACTACCCAATAGGATATAGCATAGAAAAACAAAAAAACGAACAATGGGACAAAAAAGATAAACAACAATACTGGCTTATTGCCCTGATAATACTTGTGATTTTTATTATATGTGCCATTACTTTCGAAAACCTAAAACAAGCTTTCGCTTTGGTGATGTTGATACCTATTTCGTTTATTGGTGTGTTTGTTACTTTTGTACAGTTTGAGTTCAATTTCGACCAAGGAGGCTACGCTGCTTTTATTCTTTTGAGTGGAAATGTGGTATGCGCAGGTATTTTTATAATTTCAGAATACAATTTATTGAAAATTATTCAACCAAATATAAAACCAATCAATGGTTATTTAAAAGCATTTAATCACAAAATATACCCTATTCTACTTACTGTACTTTCTACTATAGTCGGGCTGATTCCTTTTTTGATTTACGGACAAAAAGAAGCATTTTGGTTTTCATTGGGAGTAGGAACCATAGGCGGCTTATTGTTTTCTTTGCTTGCAATCTGGCTGTATCTGCCTATTTTTTTACTAAAAAAAGAGAAATCGTTAAAGCAAAAACTGTTGAATAATTGATTCTTGGCTGCCGACTTTTTGAAAAAATTAGCATTGAAAAAAAGAAAATATATGTAGCCTGTCTCAAATTGTCTCAAATTTCATTTTGAAAAG
>JAGNSI010000231.1 GCA_017988135.1 Pseudarcicella sp. | reverse complement strand
TTTACAAAGTTAATTAGATATAGAGGACATACATTTTCTAAAGAGAATTTCGAAACTGGCGTACTTGTAGATAGCATTTTTGTCGAATTAGATTTAAGAGAAGCTTCAAAAAGAGTCCCTGCAAAATCTCCCTATAGTGGTACAGAATTAGAACCTACCGGTGAATTTATTTTTAAAATAGGAAGATATTCTGGAGAAAAAGAATGGAGAGATGGCGCAGTTAAATTAGAAGAAATCTTGGCAAAAATTGTTGCAAAAATTGAAATATATGCACAAGAACAGAAGAAACAAAAAGAAGAAACACGGTTATGGAGGTTACAATATGAAGAAAAGTTAAAAATAGAGCAAGAAATTAAAAAACGTAGAAATGAAGAAGTTGAAAAATTCAATAGATTAGTTAAACTTTCTGAGCAATACGATAAAACCCTCTTAATTAGACAATACATTGAAGCTGTAAAGCAAAAAGCTATCAACACTAATAGTCTAACTCCTGAAAAACAAGAATGGATTAATTGGGCTAATGACAAAGCAGATTGGGTAGACCCATTAATCAATAAAACAGATGAAATATTGGATGCCAAATAAAATATTTCAAAACTTATAGACACGAGTAAAACTTCCCACCCTATATTATTATTTTTATTCAATCATAAGTATAGTAAAAATGGAAAATCCTTTTGAAATTATTTTAGAAAGACTGGACCGTATAGAAAAAACTATCGAACAATTAAGTGCCAACGGTCCTTTAGCACATACAAACGATCCAATGGATATAAAAGCTTTATCAGCTTATATAAAAACAAGCCCTTCAGCTATTTATAAATTCACTTCTGAAGGTTCAATCCCGCATTATAAAAATGGCAAAAGACTATATTTTAAAAGAGAAGAAATTAATGAATGGATATTCACTACTAAAGTAAATACAGCGTATGACATCGATAAGGCAGCAAATGAATACATAAGAAAACATCCAAGAAAGTACTAATTACTGTTATCTGTATCAAAATAAATAAAAACAGCGTGTTTTACTGGAAAATTATTGTTAGAAAACAGACTTTACTGGAAAATTATTTGTATTTAACCATTAAAACACCCTTTTAGTGGAAAATACAAAAAGACCTTAATGGCTTTATAATGGAAAATATTTGCGTTAAATAGTGTTTTACTGGAAATTATTAGCTATTTTTGAAGTATAAAAGCATTTATAATGGAAAATAACATCCCAATTCACCTTCAGGAAGTAATTTTTGCTTCAAGCGATACAGCAATAAGCAGACAATTAGGAAAATTGGAAGAAACAGGGCAAATAAAAAAAATTGCTCCTCGTATCTATACTTCAAATTTCAATGAATCAGAAGAGATAATTATTAGAAGAAATATTTTTACCATTCTAGGAAAACTATATCCAGGTGCAGTATTAAGTCACCGTTCCGCTTTAGAATTCAAACCAACAACAGCAAATCAAATATTTGTAACCTATACCTATACCAAGAAAATTGAACTGCCGGGAATAACCATTCGCTTTATGGAAGGACTACCAGCAATAGAAGGAGACAATCCATTTTCGGGAGAATTATTTGTAGCACAACAAGAAAGAGCTTTTTTAGAAAACCTACAATCTTCACGCCAAATTGGACCAACATCCAAAACCATTACCCTGCCGGAAATCGAAAATAAATTAGAACAAATTGTACAAGTAAAAGGAGAAGAAGGACTAAACCTATTTCGAAACAAAGCAAGAGAAATTGCCAACAAATTAGGGATGCAATCCGAATTTGACAAACTCAACAAACTAATCAGTGCCTTACTCACTACAAAACCTTCCAAAATACTCACATCGCCATTGGCAGTAGCCAGAGCTTTAGGAAACCCTTACGACAAACACCGTTTAGAGTTATTCGAAAAACTGTTTGTAGAACTGCAACAGCAACCTTATAAAGAAAGTCAAGACAGGAATAAAGAAACCAATGCCTTCCGCAATTTTGCCTTCTTTGAAGCCTATTTTTCAAACTACATAGAAGGAACTATTTTCGAAATAGAAGAAGCAAAAAGCATCATTCAAACCGAAATACCAATTCCAAATCGGGATGAAGATTCTCACGACATATTAGGAACATACAGATTAGTAAGCAATCAAACGGAAATGAGTACAACACCTTCAAATCCCGATGAATTACTGAACATACTACAATACAGGCATCAAATACTTTTAGGAGCAAGAACCTCAAAAAAACCAGGGCAATTCAAAGAC
Source organism: Pseudarcicella sp. (assembly GCA_017988135.1). Classification (GTDB taxonomy): domain Bacteria; phylum Bacteroidota; class Bacteroidia; order Cytophagales; family Spirosomataceae; genus JAGNSI01. The sequence continues at coordinate 626 of JAGNSI010000231.1, read as the reverse complement.
AAAAACAACCGAGCAGGCGAAACACATTTTGTTGACCATACCTTAGTTAGAGGGACAATAATAAAAGGATTTGATTACTATCAAGCACTGCAAGAACCATTTGCTAAAGCAGCATATATTATGTTTATGATAAGCGAAATACACCCATTCTTGGATGGAAATGGCAGAATTGCAAGAGTAATGATGAATGCCGAATTAGTAAAAGCAAACCAAACTCGAATCATAATTCCTACTGTGTATCGCGATGATTATTTAGGAGCATTAAGAAGACTAACAAGAAACGATGATCCGGCAGCATATATCAGAATGTTGCAAAGAGCACAAGAATTTAGTGCTTCACTCCTAGCAAGTGATATGGAAGCATTAGAAAATCATTTAACGTTAAGTAATGCCTTCAAAGAACACGACGAAGCAAAATTGAAAATAATTCCATTGCAGTAAAAGCAAAATAATAAAAACGAACGTTTTACATTCCTTTTTGCGCCTGCCCAACGCTCCAAAAAAATTACTGTCACGTTTTTTGGGACAAAAACAAGTAGCTTCGCAACTTGCACCAGTATTTTTTTTTCCAAAGCTGTGTTATACATAATTGAGTATTAAAATTCCTCCTTTCTTTGAAATAGCAT
>JAGNSI010000230.1 GCA_017988135.1 Pseudarcicella sp. | reverse complement strand
TAACTCACAATGTCTGAATTTTCAATTACAGGATTTTTAGTAATGCTAACCTTAGAGAAGTCTATAATTCCAGTTGAATCATTCTTAATTTCGTTGTAGTTTAAAATCTCATAAAACTCAATTTTAGTTGGTGTTTCTTCTTTTTCGCATGAAAAACTAAAAAGAGCGAGTAGGATAAATAGTATTTGTTTTTTTAACATGTTGTAAACAGTTTATTAAGTGATATTTAAGTTGGTTTAAGCCCCAACGGTTAGGCTTATATCTGGATAAATTGAGATATCTATTTGGGTGTTTTTTTGAAAAACGGGTAATAGTTAATATTTAAAAGAGAAATGCTATTTTTCTTTCTATGCAATTATTTGTATGTCAAACTTACAAGAAATTTCAAAAGAAACAAAAAGTGAAATGTTAAAAAATTGTAAAGTTCTAAGATTTTGGTTAAGTTTTTTTGAATTTTAAAAAAGAAAATTGTCAATTAATTACTTCTTTATTCGTTCATTTTTACGCATTTTTACGCATTTTCACCTACCTGTTGCCTCCACATAGCGTAATAAAGCCCTTTTTGGTCTAATAAAATTAGATGATTGCCACTTTCTACAATATTGCCTTTTTCTAAAACAAATATTTTGTCGGCATGCATAATGGTAGACAATCGATGAGCGATAAGAATAGTAAGGTGAGTTTCTTCATTAGAAATATCTCTAATGGTTTCTGATATTTCTTCTTCAGTAAGCGAGTCCAACGACGAAGTGGCTTCGTCAAATACTAATAAATTTGGTTTACGGAGTAATGCCCTTGCAATACTTAGTCGTTGTTTTTCTCCGCCCGATACCTTTACGCCTCCTTCTCCAATTACTGTGTCTAGCCCATTGTCTGCTCTGCTTAGCAAAGTATGACATGCGGCTTTTTTTAATACATCCAAACATTGGCTGTCTGTAGCGTTTGGATTTACAAAAAGTAGATTTTCACGAATGGTGCCCGAAAAAAGTTGTGTGTCTTGTGTTACAAAGCCTATTCGTTCTCGTAATTGGTCGAAATCTATTTCATCATAATTGTGATTATTGTATAAAATATTGCCCGTTTGTGGTTTGTATAAACCCACTAATAATTTTACTAAAGTTGATTTTCCAGAACCAGATGGGCCTACAAATGCGATAGTTTCGCCTTTTTTTGCAGAAAAAGAAATTGCCATCAAGGCGTTTTTGTTTGCCGTGTGGTGTTTGAAGCTTACATTTTCAAATTTTAAACTGTCTATTTTTTCTACCGAATAAGGATTTTCTGGTTTTTTTTCTATTGGAATGTTTAAAATTTGTTCATAATTTTTCAATGAAACCTCTGCTTCTCTGTAAGTATTTACAACATTTCCAATCTCTTGAAGTGGGTTAAATAGGAAAAAAGAATAGATATTTAAAGAATAAAATTCTCCGATAGTTATTTTTCCTTGGTAAATCAAATATACCAATACCACTACCAATAGTACTCTTAATAAATTCACACATGTGCCTTGTACAAAAGACATGGAGCGAACGTATCTTACTTTTTTGAGTTCTAATTTGAGTATTTTTTGTGTTGTGGCGTTGAGTTGAGCTATTTCTTGTTTGGCTAATCCCAACGATTTTACTAACTCTATATTTCTTAAAGATTCGGTGGTAGAGCCTGCCAAAGCGGTAGATTCTTTTACTATTTGTATCTGTATGTTTTTTACTTTTTTGCTTAATACTGAGCTTATCCAGGCGATAAGTGGTCCTGTGAGCAAGAACAGTGGCATTATTGACCAATGTACAGAAAAAGCATACACAGAAATAAATACCAAAGCTATCAATGATTGAAAAAGTACATTTATGCCTACTGAAATTAATTTTTCGACATCTGTTCTTACTTTTTGTAGTTTCCCTAATGTTTCACCCGATCGTTGGTCTTCAAACGATTCGTAGGGTAATTCTAAAGAATGGCTGATTCCATCGGCATAAATTTGTGCGCCAATTTTTTGGGTAACTGTGCTTATGAAATAATCTTGAAAATTCTTTGCAATTCTACTTATCATGGCAACGCCAATAGACGACAATACAAGTGGAAAAATCGCTTCAAAAAAAGCTTTTTGCGTATGTGTTTCACTTTTATAAACAGTAGCAATATTGTCAATTATATTTTTGAAAATATAAGGGTCCAGTAAAGCGAAAATTTGATTTACAGAAGCTAGTGCTAATGCCAAAAATACGGTAAAGCGATATTTTACTAAATAGAAATAAAGTTTTTTCATTGTTTTGTTTTACGACAGAAAGTTTTTTAATGCTTTTGTATTTAAAAAAGGGGTGAAGTTTGTTTTTTGTAATTTTGGGAAATTAATGTAGGTACTTGTATAATCAATAAACAAAAGAAAAGGTTCGGTGATAATCAAAATATTATCGCCGAACCTTTTCTTGAAATGTATTTTTTTAGGCTAAAGAACCCTTTACAACGCATTCGTCACGGTCTGGGCCAGTAGAAATAAAGTTGATAGGTAAACCTAAATGGTTTTCTAAAAACTGAATATAGCTTGTTAATTCTGAAGGTAATTTTTCAAAACTTCTGATTCCTTCGAGCGAGCAGTTCCATCCTTTTAGGGAAGTGTATACTGGTACAGGAATAGTGTCTGTCATGTCGTATGGCAATTGGTCTGTTTGCGTTCCATCTGGTAATTGGTAGCTAGTGCATACGTTTATTTCTTCAAAAATATTCAACACATCAGCTTTCATCATTACCAATTGTGTTACCCCGTTTATCATCATGGCATATTTGAGTGCCGGTAAGTCTATCCAGCCGCATCTACGAGCTCTGCCGGTTGAGAGCCAAACTCTCTGCCTTCTTGTCTCATTCTTTCGCCAGTTTCATCTTCCAATTTGG
>JAGNSI010000229.1 GCA_017988135.1 Pseudarcicella sp. | reverse complement strand
ATGCTAATTATAAGCACTTAAAGCAGGTCGGAACTCCTACTTTTCATATAATTGATTTGGCCTTACGAGAGCGGGCAGCACCCACAAGGCGGTATTTGGGGCTGCAAAGTTAAGAAAAAATATTTATTAACCAAAACTTGTTGCTGATTTAGTGGAGATTATGTATTTTTTTCAAAGAATATACAAGACTTAGTAATTGATGTGAGTTTAAGAAGTTTTTTAGGGCGTTTTGAATTTGACAAATATTTTTTTTAAATTTTGCCAAACTTGGGCTTTAATTTGGAAGTTAGGTTTTCATTTTTACCAATATAATGCCTAGATGAGGCTTAAATCCATCTCTCAAAATGTTGAAAATTAAAAACTTAAAGTTAAAGCCCAGAGGGCTGATATTTTGGTTAAAAAAACTACAGCGGGATAGCCATAAGCCTCATCGGGGTGACATTGTTTTATTCCAATTATTCACAAAAAATCTCTAGGAAAAGTAAAGGTCAATTTGAAATGCCAAAGACAGTTTAACGACAATCTTTTGAATTAACTAAAGTTTCGGGGTTAAAAACAGCTTTATTTTATACTTTGTGTGCCTTGCAAGGCGGCACTAGGTGTGCCTGCTTCTTTTTCGAGTCGTCCTTTAGATTTGTGCTTTAATGTTTTGCTTTAAAATATTGAGAACTTAGGTTAAATTTGATCAGTATTTTCCCTAAGATGGAAGCAGGAGAAACCTATCGAGACGTTTAGTAAAATCTATGGTGCGATCCAGGCCCTGCTTCCATACTCATTAAAGACCATTTAACTATTCAGAAATAGCTTCGACTATTAATCTAATAAAGGACTGAGTCAAAATGAGGTTTTTCTTAGGTAAAACAGTTTTTTCACCTTAAAATTAACGCTTTATGTGTAATTTATCAAAAAAGTATTTGTTTTTTGTAGGCATTGACAATTCTAAAAAGAAGTTTGATGCTGGAGTTTTGGATGACAATGGCAAAAAATTAGGCCATAAAAAGTTCATCAATGGCAACGATTCATTCTTAGATTTCCTAGAATGGGTCTGTGAATTAACTAGTGGCTCTAGCGAGGTTTTATTTATAATGGAGCATACGGGTATCTATTCACGATTACTTTGGTTTTTCCTTCAAGACCAAGACTGCTGTTTATGGGTTGAATCTGGTTTTGTTATAAATAGAGCTTCAGGAATCAAAAAGACTAAGAATGACAAGGTTGATTCTTTTAGCATAGCAGAATACGGACTTTCTAAGCGATATAAAGTGAAGTTAACTCCAAAATACGACGAAAACCTAACCCTGCTTCACGATCTGTTATCGAATAGAAAACGAGTAAGCGATCAATTAAAAGCGATTGAAACGCCACTTAAAGAGATAAAAATGTATGGAAATGCAAAATCGAATAAAATCTTACATGATTTAAACAAACTAGCCATCACTGGATTAAAAGCCACTTTAAAAGAAATTGAAAATGCTATTGATAACTTGATAAAAGAGAATGAAACTTGGGTAGAAAACGTCAATTTGGCCACCTCAGTAAAAGGAATTGGCAAATTAGTGGTTTGTTGGATGTTGGTTTATACTAGGAACTTTTCAGAAGACATGACTGCACGCAAGTTTGCAGCTTTGGCTGGCATTGCTCCGTTTGAACATACTTCGGGTACTTCCATTAATAAGGGTACTCATAATAGTCACTTTTCTCATAAATTTTTAAAAGGGCTGTTGCATTTATCGGTAATGTCTGCTATTCAGCATAATCCAAACATTAAAATTTATTACAAACGAAAAAAAGAAGAAGGTAAAAAAGGTTTTGTAGCGATGAACAATGTAAAAAACAAATTAGTACAATTAGTTTTTGCTGTAGTAAGATCAAAACAGAAATATGATGTGAACTTTAAACATAAATTGGTAGCTTAAAACAAATCACTTCAAAAAAGAGCCGACAAATGCCTGGCTCCTTTTGTGAAGTCCACTATTTTTTCTTACACAAAAATAGAAAAAATAATGAACTTTATTAGGAATGATCTTAACTATCGCACCGCCGGGTTGCCGGCCCAGTTGAAAAAAAGCCGAAAGGTCGGTCCCAAACAAAAAAACACTTTTTGTGCCGCAACGGCGGTCCGAAATGATCCTGCCTAGGCGGCCCCCTGTAAATTTCGAATTTGGCATTTTTCACCCTAAAAAAATTGTGGTGTCGAAATTTTACAACGGACTACACAAAAAATATAAGGAACAATTAGTATTTAATTTAAAAATCATAACTAACTGATAATTAGCAATTAGGAGCAATTGTTGTTTTGTAAGTGTTTGATTATTAGTCTTTTGTTTTTCTCCGAAACTTCAGTTAGTAATGTAATTAACATTGAATGCTGCCCTTTCTGGAAATTTATTCCTTTCTTTATTCCCTTCTAGTTTGTAAATAAGTAAAAAGTACTATATAAGTTCGTTTTTTTCTTATTTTTTCGCAGGTATTTTTAGGAAATTTGTAAGAAAAAATTATACTATTTTAAGTAACAAAGAATTGGGACTTTCATTAATTCTTAAAAAAATATTTAACTATGAGCCATCATCAGATTGTAATTGTAGGAGGAGGAAATGCAGGTATTTCGGTAGCTGCCCAGTTGCTTCGAAAAAACTCTAAATTAGACATTGCCATTATTGACCCAGCCGAAAAGCACTATTATCAGCCAGCTTGGACATTGGTGGGCGGTGGTGCGTTTGATATAGCCAAAACCGAACGTTCAGAAGCCAGCGTAATGCCTAAAAAAGCAAAATGGATAAAAGAGGCTGTGGAGTCGTTTAGTCCTGAGAATAATACTGTTAACACCACCGGAGGGGTATATACTTACGATTATATGGTGGTTTGTCCGGGAATTCAGTTGAATTGGTCTGCTA
>JAGNSI010000010.1:4502-31648 GCA_017988135.1 Pseudarcicella sp. | reverse complement strand
GGTCAAACAAATAAAAGTATAATACGAAACAATGTTTTCGATGCTAGCTCTATATCATCAAATGGTGTTGAAATTCTAAACGAATATTCAGCAAAACCAAACAAAGGAGTTTTGGATACTTTTTCGGTGTCACTTCCTAATTATGAGTCTGTTGTATTTATAAGTACAATTGGTCGTGAAAAAATATTAGACGGCATGAACCGTGTTTTTTCGTGGGCAGCCAAAGATTTAAAAACCATTGTTTCCAAAGGTTTTGAACCTGATTCTAAAGCCGGTGGAGAACCTTCACGCAACGGATTGCTTGCTTTATTTAAACTTAAAAATGAAGAGTTTTTGTTATTACAAGGCATCACAAGTCCAACAGCAATGTCTTATCTTATGATTTCTGACGATGGGAAATTAAGTATAAATCTGGCTACTTTTGGGACGGATTCTGTTTCAGGAAATATACCTTTGATAACCTATGCAAAAGGCAAAAATGTGTATGACGTTTTTCAAGCAGCTTGGAAAAATGCAATCGCAACAAACACAACAAAGGGTCGTTCTGCAATGCGACATGAAAAAGTATATCCTGAAATATTTAAATATCTTGGATGGTGTAGTTGGGAGCAGTATCATACAAAGGTATCAAGTGATTTGATGGTAGATGCTATGCAAAAAATAGAAAAAAGTACTTTGCCAATACGTTGGGTATTGTTAGATAACGGACATGAGCACATTTACAAATCAATAGATCTTATGAATAGTAGCCGTATGTTGTCTTTCAAAGCCAATCCAGAGACATTTCCAAACGGGTTTAAACCTATGATGGATGCCAAAACAACCAAAATTAAGTGGACAGGAATTTGGCATACTATGAATGCACACTGGCAAGGACTACATCCTGAACATGAAATTCGTGAACTTGACCCTCATTTAGTGAAAGTTAAAAAAAATATAAATGAAAATTTTGATGTAATGATGCCCAAAGGCGATTCATTGTCTTCACGTAAGTTTTATAATGCATTGGTTATGTCCACAAAACAGCACGGCTTTGATTTTATAAAAATTGACAATCAAAACCGACAAATGGCATTTTACCAAGGCATGTCAAATCCAGTAGCAATCGTATCGCAACACGCACAATCGCTTGAATGTGCTTCACAAGAACTTTCAAGTGGCTTGATGAATTGTTTTTGTCTCGATTTTTTAAACCTAATGAATACAAAATATAGTGCAATTTCACGTGTAAGCGTCGATTACTTGTTGAATAACGAAGCCAAAGCAAAATCACATCTATTACAATCGTACCAAAACACACTTTGGATGGGGCAAGCTGTATGGCCCGATCACGATATGTTCCATTCAAGTGACAAATTTTGTGGGCGAATGATGGCAGTTAGCAAAGCCATGTCAGGTGCACCAATTTATTTATCCGATGCTCCAGTTGATTTTCAAGACAAATTAGTTTTACCTTTATCTTATTCAGATGGAGAATTATTACGCCCACTCGCACCAGCTGTACCTTTGCCAGAATCGGTAATGTTATCAGCATTGACGAGCCCAGAAGCATATAGAGTGGTTGCTCCACTACAAAATGGTGCGGCGGCATTTGTAGCTTATAACTTGATGCATCCTGCTCCGTCGTCTAAGGTTACAAGTGCTTTTTCTGCAAAAGATTACGAAGCCGCTGGCGAATTTATTCAGCCCAAAGTTGAATCTTGGAAAGTACCTAAAGAAGGATTAGTGTACTTTGATTGGTATGAACAAAAAGGTGCTAAACTTGTAAATGAGTATAAATTTGATTTAGTAGGATTTACAGATAAATTGGTACAACTTTCACCCATAGTAAAAGGTTGGTCAGTAGTAGGAAATACTTCTAAATATCTTGCAGCTAGTGCAGTTAAGTCTGTCGTTTATAACAAAAAAGAATTAAAAGTGGTAATGAATGAATCTAGTGAACTTTTAGTTTACAATTTATTGCCAATAAGTTGCTCAATTGCACAAAAGATTGAAAACATAGGTAATGGTATGTGGAAATTATATCTACCTGAATCTAAGAAAAATCTTGAGCTTGTTATTACGTTAAAAAAGTAAAGATTTTTTTAAAATTACGAAAACATTCATATTACAATGAAAATAAAATATTTTTTTCAAATTGCATTTATCACATTAGGCTGCAGTGTAGCTCCCAAAACTTCTGAATTTAAAATTTCAGACAATGCAAAACCAAACGTAATTGTAATCTTTACAGACGACCAAGGTTATCAAGATTTAGGTTGCTACGGAGCATCTAAGATTAAAACGCCCAATATTGACAAAATGGCATCCGAGGGTATTCGTTTGACTGATTTTTACGTTTCAACATCTATTTGTAGCCCATCTCGTGCAGCCTTACTTACAGGTAGAAGTGCAGCACTAAACGGAGTTGGAAATGTTTTTATGCCAGACAACAAAGGAATGGCAACCGAAGAAATTACCATTGCCGAAATGCTTAAAACCGTAGGATATAAAACCGCATGCTTTGGTAAATGGCACTTAGGCGACCTCGATGGGCATTTGCCTACCGATCAAGGATTCGACGAGTATTTTGGGATTCCATATAGTAACGATATGTATATCTCACCTTCGCAAACTTTTTCCGAAAATGTATTATTTAGGGATGGATATACTTTGGCAAAGGCTCAAGAAGACCAAAAGTTTGTAGCTGAAAACAAAAAAGATAACAATAAATTGGTAGAGAAAGGTTTAAGGGTGAAATCTCCTTTATTTGAAAAGAAAAAAATAATTGAATATCCTTGCAATCAAAGCACACTTACAACACGTTACTTCGAACGTGCAATTGATTTTATTAAACACTCTGAAAATCAGCCTTTTTTCTTATATATTACACCTTCTATGCCTCATGTTCCACTTTATGCCAACGAGAAATTTGCTGGCAAAAGCGAACGTGGCTTGTATGGCGATGTAATTGAAGAAATTGATTGGCAGGTTGGAAATTTGATTGAATATCTTAAAAAAGCCGGTCTCGATCAAAATACATTAATTGTTTTCAGTTCAGATAATGGTCCATGGCTTTCTTATAAAGAAGAAGCAGGCTCAGCTTTACCACTTCGTGATGGGAAATTTTCGTCTTATGAAGGTGGGATGCGAGTGCCATGCATTATGCGTTGGCCAGGTGTTATACCTCAAGGCAATGTGAGTTCTCAAATACTTTCAACACTCGATTTTTTGCCTACTATAGCAGCCATTACAAAGGCTCAACCTCCCAAAGTACAGCTTAGTGGAACGAATATCATTAGCCACTTGAAAAATCCTAAAATTGAATTAGAAAGAAATATATTTTTCTACGAAAAACAAAAAGAGATTTGGGGTGTGCGAAAAGGAAACTGGAAACTACTTCCGCACGGCGGCTCAAGAACGTCTAAAGTGGGTGATACTCCCGAACTTTATGATTTGAAGCAAGATATATCCGAAAAAGTAAATTTGGCCAATAAATATCCAGAAATTGTTAAAGAACTTCAGGAGGAAATTGTACGATACAAAAATTAATTATTGGAATTAATATATTGATATACATTAGTTTAATTGAAATTTTAAAGAAATTAACAGAATAAATTCCTTATTATATTCTCACACAGATTCTATATAAATATTATTAAAAATGAAAAAATTACAATGTTCAGTTTTATTTTTATTTGTAGTTTGTTTTACAGCATTTAGTCAAAAGCCTAATATTTGGCTAACTTCTGACTTTTCTGGAATAAAAATAAATGAACCGATTTGGAAAGATAAAACCGAAACTATGTCACACTATAATTCGAGAAGTGACGCAGACGACTATTGTGCTATCTCCAATTATCTAATGCTTGCCAATAGATTCAATACCGTACGTATCGTGCTTGGTTCAGATGGGGCTTCTTCCGACCAAAGCACCAATGCTGTTGATGAATTTAAAAATCGATTTATACCTGCATATAAAAATGATGTTTCATATTGGAATGGTGAAGAAGGCATTGGAGGGTATCCAACCTCTGAACAAATAGCTGCTAGCGTTCTTCTTTCTTCAACTCAAGGAAAACGTTTTGACCCCAAAGAGACTTATAAAGATATTAATACCTTACCACAATCTGTACGAGAGTTGGTTTTGGAACTAAAAAATAAAAAATATTCTGTAACTAATCCTTTGTATGTTTTAGTCTGGGGGCCTACCACCGAGGTTTCTATAGCCGTAAAGCATCTTTTGGCAAATAATCAAAAACGTGCATTACAAAATCTTTTCGTTGTATCGCATTGGACTACATCATTTAGCAGTCACAATGGAGCGTCAAAGTGTCAGGCAGATTCTGTTAATAAGAAAAAATATGGTGTAGCAAATTGTAATGAAGATTGTATGGCATGCGACTTTTTACATGTTCAAGCAGCCAAAAAAGGTGCAAGCTTTCGATTTGTAGATGTTGGGGCAATTGGACAAACCGGTATAGTTGAAGGTTCAATTCCTTATTTTGCACCCGAAGGGTACAAAAGCACAAAAGTGGCACAATTCAAAAAAAGCATGATGGGAGAAATGTTTATCTCCTCAAACTTTATTCATAATCGTCCAGATGGTTCAGATATCGCAACCATTTATGTTCTTTTGGGAAACTATGGCTTGACGTTGAAAGACTTTAATTCAAACGGTCAATTAACCGATATACAAGAGCAAAAAGGCAAAATTACTTTTAAAAAACAAGCAATTTATATGCTTGATGAATTACTTGCTATTAGTAACATAATACCTAATAGTAATAAAGAATTGAAGTCCCAAGAGTTAAACTATCCATTAATATTCAAGAAAAAAGGCAATCCGCTAGTGCGTCATATTCGAACTGCAGATCCAGATGCACATGTATGGGAAGACGGTAGAGTGTGGGTATATACCTCACAAGATCATGATTCAGACCCAGAAACTCATAAAAAAGTAGGGCATGGGTATTCAAAAATGGATGGTTACCATGTGTTTTCAACTACAGATATGGATACTTGGATTGATCATGGCGAAATATTGCACTCAAGAAATGTACAATGGGGAACAGAGGATAAAGGATGGATGTGGGCACCTGGAGTAGCTTATAAAAAGGGCACTTATTATCTATATTTTCCTCATTTTGATAAAGAAAAGAAATGGAGAACAGGAGTTGCTATATCCAAAAATCCACAAGGGCCTTTTATTGCCGAACCAAATTATATAGATGGTACAAGTGGAATAGATCCATCATGTTTTATTGATGATGATGGGCAAGCCTATCTTTATTTTGGTGATGCTCTAGTGGCAAAGCTGTCAGATGACATGCTTACTTTATCCGAAAAGCCACAAAAAATTGTATTTGGAGCAGAAAACTTTAAGGAAGGCCCATATATGCATAAAGTTAATGGTAAATATTATTTTTCCTGGACAGACTGGAAAGATAAAGTAAATCAAGGGTATTATGCAATGGGAACAAATCCTTACGGCCCTTTCGAATACAAAGGTGCTGTAAATGGTGCTCCTCTAGGAGCACAAGATCATCATTCCATGATAGAATTTAAAGGTAAATGGTACTATTTTTATCATCTAGGTAATTTTAAAAATAAATGGGACGAAACAGGTAAAGGAAATAGAAGAAATGTTGCTATAGATTATCTTTATTACAACACCGACGGTTCACTTCAAATGATTAAACAAACAGTAAACGGTGTGGAAAAGATTAAATAATATTTTTTTTAATTTTCAATTATTACAACTACCAATCAATTTTATGTTAATTAATTGGTAGTTTTTTTTTCAAACAACAAATAAATTTTATTTGAAGTTTTATCATGAGTTTATATTAATACTATTTTTTGCTTTGAAATTTATGCCAATTATATTTTAATAGCAATTCACTAGCTTTCTGAACCAATTGAACCTTTGTTTCAAATTGTAATATGTTAAATTTGTTTTTCTAATATATTTACAATTATTATAGTTTAACAAATGAAAAAGTTATCCACACAGAATTCAACAACGTTTCGATTAAGAGAGCTTGATTTTTTAAGAGGCGTTGCTATTATTTTGGTATTAATGAGGCATATAAAGTTATCCACATTTACTGAAAAAATTGGCTGGGTTGGCGTAGACCTTTTTTTTGTATTAAGTGGTTTTTTAGTTTCAGGTTTGTTATTCAAAGAATATATCAAATTCGGAAATATTAAACCTAAATTGTTTTTAATAAGACGAGGGTTTAAAATTTATCCTATTTACTTTATTTTTTATATACTTTATCTTATTCCCATTTATTTTAAACATGACTTAAACATCATTGGAGTTCTTTCAGATATAACCTTTACTCAAAATTATTATAATGGCTGGGGCTATGCATGTGGGGCAACATGGTCACTAGCAGTTGAAGAACACTTTTATTTTGGACTAACGTTTTTGCTTTGGTTAGGTTTGAAAACCAACATCAATTTTTTAGATTCAAAATCAACGAAGTCACCAAAAGTTAAATTTGTGACAATTATTTTAGCATTAATGACGCTTGTTTTTTTATTCCGTTTTTTTAGTAATATTATCAATCCTCAAAATGTTGTACGTCATTTTACAATGACACACTTAAGGATAGATTCACTTTTAGCAGGTGTTTTGATTGCATACTTTTTTTATTTTAAAAGAAACGTTTTAGATCTTTTTTTTGATAAAACATCAACTTATTTGTTTATATTTTGTTTAGCAGGTCTTTCTTGGATACCATTTTTTGACCCACTTCCTTCTTTTTTTGTTAAAACTTTTGGTTTTACTATACTATATATATCATTTGCAATTATTTTGATAACTTTTTTGTTGAAAAGAGATATAAACGACATTTTAAATAAATGTTTAACGGCTCCCGTTGTTAATTTGATATCTAAGGTGGGTTATTGTTCATACTCGATTTATATTATACACATTTTCTGCAAATGGTTTTATGAGAAAAGTATCAGTCATTTTCTCAAAATAGAAACGAATATTTATCTAGATTTTATCATTATATCAATGTTTAGCATTATTACAGGAATGATAATGACTTTTAAAATAGAGAAATACTTTTTAGATATTAGGGATAAATATTACCCAAGCAGAGTGTGATTTTGAAAATTACTTATTATGAATGCTAATTGTTTTTGTGAATTAAAGTTTCACAATAAAAAAAGTTTTTGATTCATTCAGTAAGTTTTACAAAAGAAAGAGTATTTTAAAATCATTAAAATTGAATGCTGCAGATTTAGAAGTATTTTTATATGTCATCATGGCAACTTATACATTCGGATAACTATAACTTGTTATTCTGTTTTCTCAAACACAAATCAAACTATTCACTTATTCGATGTTTGTACTTGGTTTTTTTCTTACCAAATTTTTAGCGTTTTTACTAAATTACTTTGATTTGTAATTTTAATCGTTCTTTTTAAAATACTACTATTTTTTAGAGCTGAAATGCTAAAATACTTTTACGTGAAAACCAACTTTAGCTAATTCTAGACAGAAACTACAATTTATTAACAAATAATTGTTTTTAATCTAAACCAAACAATCACAGAATAATAATGTTTTCTATTAACTTTATGTATAAAGTCAAAATGTTTATTTAAAATCATTCTAAATTAAGCAAAAGAATAAGCAAATATTTCAAATAGAGTTTGAAATATTTTGTTTCGTATTTATTCTGATTGTACTTTTGTATCCCGATAATTTTATTTGGGTCATATTAGAGCTAAAACTGTCAAATATAATATAAATATTACATTGATGTATTTACAAACGATTACTGTTAAAAACCTGATGAGCAAAGTATTTACTATTTTACTGGTTTGCTTAGCAACATTTCAAGCTTCTTTTGCTCAAGACGTTGCTGCAGGAAAAGATATTTTTACTAACAATTGTGGTGCATGTCACAATACTTCAGACGAAGCTTTAGTAGGGCCTGGTCTAAAAGGCATTACGCAAAGAAGACCATTAGATTGGATTGTGAAATGGGTACATAACCCCCAAGCAGTAATAGCATCTGGTGATAAATATGCCAATGATTTGTACAACAAGTACAATAAGGCACAAATGACTGCCTATCCAAATTACACAGAAGCACAAATCAAAGACGTAATAGCTTACATAGATGCTCAGAATGCCGCTCCAGCAGTTGTTCCTGGTGCAGCGCCAGTAGCAGGAGGTCAAGCAGCAGCAGGTGCTTCATCTAATGGAGGTATGCTAGAATTCGTATTAGTAGGATTACTAATAGTGATGATATTGGTTTTATTGGCTTTATTATCAGTAGTAAATAGCTTGTCTAAATCAAAGCAACAAAACGAGGGAACTCAAGACCTTGAAGATAAGTCGGTTGGCATTTCAGAAACTATCAAAAACATAGCTTCAAATAGTTCAGTGAAAACTGGTTTAGCACTTTTAATATCATTGTTTATTGGTAAAGCAACCATTGATGCAGCATACGGAGTAGGTGTTCACCAAGGATATGCACCAGAGCAACCAATACAGTTTTCTCATAAATTACACGCAGGAGATTACAAAATAAATTGTAACTATTGCCATACAGGAGTTTACGAAGGTAAAGGAGCAAATATACCTTCAGCTAATATCTGTATGAATTGCCACAATGCCATCAAAAGAGAATCACCAGAAATACAAAAAATATACCGTGCTATTGAAAAAAATGAGCCAATCCAATGGGTAAGAGTACACAATCTTCCAGATTTAGCTTACTTTAACCACTCTCAACACACAAACGTTGGAGGACTTGAATGTTCAAATTGCCATGGAAATATTGAAAAAATGGAAGTAGTGGAGCAACGCTCATCATTGACTATGGGTTGGTGTATAGATTGCCACCGCAAAACAGACGTGAATGCAAAAGGCAATGCCTATTACGATAAATTAGTAGAATTACACAATAAAGACAACCATGATCCACTTAAAGTGAAAAACATAGGTGGCTTAGAGTGTTCAAAATGTCATTATTAAATTGACAAACAATAAGATAAGCTTATTGACAAATAGATAAATTTTTAATTTCAACAAGACAAATATCCTCCTTCGGGGTTAAGGGCTTTATGGAAAATAGTACAAAAAGATATTGGAAAGGTATTGAAGAGCTAACCAATAAAACTGATTACATCAAGAATATTCACAATGAATTTGGTAACCAACCATCTGAAAAAGATGTGCAAGGAGCTGAGCTAGTTGATGGCACCAACAACAATAGACGTGATTTCTTGAAAGTTTTAGGCTTTGGTGTGGCAGCAGTTTCATTAGCAGCTTGCGAAGCTCCAGTAAAAAACACTATACCATACCTTAACAAGCCAGAAGATATAGAACCTACTATAGCCAACTGGTATGCATCTACTTTTGTAGATGGAGGTGAGTATGCTGCAGTATTAGTAAAAACAAGAGAAGGTAGACCTATTAAAGTAGAAGCTAACCCTTTATCAAGTTTAGCAAAAGGTATTTCAGCAAGAGCTCAAGCTTCTGTTCTTAGCTTGTATGATAACGAAAAATTAAAAACTCCTACTATAGAAGGCAAAGAAGCATCTTGGTCAGCTATAGATAAATCGGTTGTAGAGCAATTAAATAAAATAGCTGCTGCTGGTGGACAAATCAGAATCGTATCAAATACTATTCTTTCTCCAACTACCAAAAAAGTATTAGGTGATTTTTCTGCCAAATATCCAACTACCAAGCATATCGTTTACGATGCTAATTCAGTTTCAGGATTGATAGAAGCAAATGGTGGAATATTACCGAGCTACGATTTCAGTAAAGCAAAAACTATTGTTTCTGTAGGTGCCGATTTCTTAGGAACTTGGATAGCTCCAGAAGAATATGCAGCACAATGGGCTAAAACTCGTAGAGTAAGCTCAGAAAAAGGAGGAAAAAAAGAAATGTCTCGTCATTATCAATTCGAAACCATCATGTCAATGACAGGAGCGAATGCTGATTACAGATCTACTTATAAGCCATCACAAGAAGGTGCATTAGTAGCCTCTTTATACAATGCGGTTGCTGCTAAAACTGGAGGGTCTCCAATAAGCACACCAAGCTTTAAGACCGAGTATTTAGATAAAGCTGCTGCAGACTTAGTCGCTTCAAAAGGAGCTTCAGTTGTAGTTTCAGGTTCAAATAACGTTAATGTACAAAAAATTGTAATTGCAATAAATGCCTTAATAGGTGCTTATGGAAGTACAATAGATACAGGTGCACCAGCAAATTACAGACAAGGAAATGACCTTGCTATGGCTTCATTTATCAATGAAGTAAAAGCAGGCTCAATATCGGCAGTAATCTTTTATAATGCCAATCCTGTTTACAATCACCCACAAGGAAATATATTAGCAGAAAATCTTAAGAAAGTTGCATTAACAGTATCTTTCAATGATAGAGCAGACGAAACAGGTTCTTTGTGCAAATACAATGCTCCAGATAGTCATTACTTAGAGTCTTGGAATGATGCAGAGCCTAAAAAAGGTTATTTCTCTTTAACTCAACCTACTATTTCTACTATTTTCAAAACTAGACAAGCTCAAACTTCATTATTGAAATGGTCTGGTTCTTCAACTGAATACGCTACATATTTAGAAAATAATTGGAAGTCTAGTATTTTAAGTGGAGGTAAATTTGCTTGGAATACGGCATTACATGATGGTGTAATAGAAATAAAATCTACTCCAACTTTCAATGTACCTTTAGTAGGTCTTGCAGAAGCAGCTAATACAATAGCAAGTGTAAAATCAAGTGATAATTTAGAATTAGCTATTTACGAAAAGGTAATCATGGGTACTGGTTCACAGGCAAATAACCCTTGGTTGCAAGAATGTCCAGAGCCAGTTTCTAAGTCTTGTTGGGATAATTATGCTACAGTATCTTTAGCTACAGCTAAAAAATATAATTTAGGTCGTGAAATCGAGTTAGATACACCAGAAGTAGAAGTTACAGTAAACGGACAAGTACTTAAACTACCATTGTTGATTCAACCAGGTCAAGCAAATGATACTATCGCTATTGCTATAGGCTATGGTAGAGAAAAAGCAGGTAAATCTGCTAATGGCGTTGGAGTAAATGTATATCCATTTATAACAACTACAGGCACTAATTTAGCTTTTTTCAATACCAATAATGTTGCAATTAAAGCAAATGGTGTAGAAAGAAAAATTGCAAGAACTCAAACTCACAATACCGTAATGGCACGTGAAGCAGTAGTTCAAGAAACAGTACTTTCTGAGTATCAAAAAAATGTAAAATCAGGTCGTTACGAACCAACTATACTTACTGCTGAAGGTAAAAAATCGGCAATGGATGTTTCATTGTGGAATGGTCATAAGTACAACAACCATGCTTGGGGAATGGTTATAGACCTCAATACTTGTACGGGATGTTCTGCTTGTGTTGTTTCTTGTAACGCTGAAAACAATATTCCTACAGTAGGACGTACAGAGGTTATCAACCGTAGAGAGATGCACTGGATGCGTTTGGATAGATACTATTCTTCAGATGCAAATCCAGACGAACTTGGTTTAATTGATGGTTTCCAACAATTAGAACATGCTTCTGAAAATCCTGAAGTGGTTTTCCAACCGATGATGTGTCAGCATTGTAACAATGCACCTTGCGAAACTGTTTGTCCTGTTTTGGCAACAACACACTCTTCTGAAGGTTTAAATCAGATGACATACAACCGCTGTATTGGAACACGTTATTGTGCAAATAACTGTCCATATAAAGTGCGTCGTTTCAACTGGTTTAGATATTATCAAACAGATGAATATGATTTCCAATTCAACAACGATTTGGGAAGAATGGTTATCAATCCAGATGTTACCGTTCGTTCTAGAGGTGTAATGGAAAAATGTTCACTTTGTGTTCAAAGAATTCAAGCAGGTAAATTAGAAGCGAAGAAAGAAAAAAGAAGACCAATAGATGGTGAAATACAAACTGCTTGTGCACAATCTTGCCCAACCAATGCCATTACTTTTGGAGATATGAATGATCCAGCTTCTGAAATTTCTAAAATTTTGGAAATTGAACGTAACGGAAGAGCTTTTGGTGTAATCGAAGAAATCAACGTAAAACCAAACGTTTCGTACTTAATGAAAGTTAGAAACAAAGAAGCGTCTAAGAAAATTGCAAAAGTTGAGCATGCTCAGCACGAAGAACATTCAAAACACTAGTACAATGCTTATTCAAATAAGTATTTAATATAAGCATTTTAATAAACTTTTTAAATTACTAAAATATGTCACATGTAGTATCACCGATAAGAGAAAAGCTCGTAAGTGGGGGCAAAACTTATCATGACGTAACATACGATATTTGTAAACAAGTAGAAGGAGAACCAACCAAAGAGTGGAAAATTGCTTTCGGTATTTCTTGCTTGATCTTTGCTTATGGAGCCTATTGTTTAGGTTATACATGGTGGCAAGGAATCGGAGTTTGGGGTTTAAATAAAACTGTAGGTTGGGCATGGGATATTACTAACTTCGTTTGGTGGGTTGGTATTGGTCACGCTGGTACACTAATTTCAGCGGTTCTTTTATTGTTCCGCCAAAAATGGAGAACTTCTATTAACCGTTCTGCAGAAGCCATGACTATTTTTGCCGTATTATGTGCAGCGTCTTTTATTTTGGCACACATGGGTAGACCTTGGTTGGCATATTGGGCTTTACCTTTACCAAATACTTTTGGTTCATTATGGGTAAACTTCAACTCACCTTTAGTTTGGGACGTATTTGCTATTTCAACTTATTTGTCTGTTTCATTGGTTTTCTGGTATATGGGATTAGTTCCAGACTTAGCAACTATCAGAGATAGAGCAACTACAAAAGCTTCTAAATTTTGGTATGGTTTGTTTAGTTTAGGTTGGGATGGTTCAGCTAAAACTTGGGTTCGTTATGAATATGTT
This sequence comes from Pseudarcicella sp., assembly GCA_017988135.1. Taxonomy (GTDB): domain Bacteria; phylum Bacteroidota; class Bacteroidia; order Cytophagales; family Spirosomataceae; genus JAGNSI01. Next base: position 18,728 of record JAGNSI010000010.1, on the reverse strand, counting down.
TCTCTTATTTTAGCAGGTATTTCTACCCCATTAGTACTTTCAGTACACACTATCGTATCTATGGACTTTGCAACGTCGGTAATTCCAGGATGGCATACTACTATATTTCCTCCTTATTTCGTAGCAGGAGCTATTTTCTCAGGTTTTGCAATGGTACAAACTTTGTTGTTGATTACCAGAGTAGTGTTTAAATTAGAAGATTATATCACTATCGAACATATCGAAATGATGAACATCATCATTACCGTAACAGGTTCTATTGTTGGTATCGCATATTTAACAGAGTTTTTTATTGCATGGTATTCTGGCGTTGAATATGAAAGCTATTGTTTTGTAAACAGAGCTACTGGACCATATTGGTGGGCTTATTGGATGATGATGACTTGTAATGTAGTTTCTCCACAATTGTTTTGGGTAAAAAGTATTAGAACTAACTTGATGATTTCTTTTGTACTTTCTATCATTGTAAACATAGGTATGTGGTTCGAAAGATTTGTAATCATTGTATCATCTTTACACCGTGACTATTTACCATCTTCTTGGGCAATGTTTTCGCCAACGATGTATGATATTGGAGATTATATTTTCTCTTTTGGTTTGTTCTTTACTTTATTCTTCTTGTTTGCTAAGTATTTACCTGTGATAAATATGTTTGAAGTGAAGTCTGTTATGAAAGGAGTATCTACCAATTATCCATATAAAATATCACGTAAAAAATCAGAGGACAAACACTAGTTTTAATCAAGAGCTTTTCAAGATTATATAATATAAAATAATGACTACCAACGATAAATACATAATAGGCATTTTTGACGACGAAGACGAAGTTGTTCAAGCTGTAAAAGAAGTGAAATCAAAAGGTGTGAAAATTGAAGAGGTTTATACTCCATTTCCAATTCACGGTCTTGATACTGCAATTGGTCATCCACGCACAAGAATTCCTGTAGCCGCATTTTTATTCGGATGTTTAGGCTTAACTTTGATTTTTTCATTAATCAATTATACAATGGTTTTCGATTGGCCAATGATTATTGGTGGTAAAGACTTTTTTGCTCTACCAGATTGGATTCCTGTTTCTTTTGAAGGGACTGTATTATTTACAGCTTTTGGTATGGTAGGTACATTTCTTGTTTCTAATTCATTATATCCAGGTAAACAACCTCGAATATTCGATATCAGAAGTACTGACGATAAATTTGTTATGACTATCAATACTGCCTCTAATAAAATGTTAGATAGCTCTATTGAATCTATTTTGAAAGACGCTGGAGCTATAGAGGTAAGCGTTAAAACTTTTTAAGAATTTTTTCTTGCACATATCATGTTCAAATTAACATCAATTAAAATATTAACAGCTGGATTTCTATCTTTGTTGATACTTTCATGTCAAGACAAGCACAATAATACAGGTACTGAATTTGCACCTAATATGTATCATTCTGTTGCTTATGAGCCAATGACTCAAACCAAAGGCGAATTAAATACCATTAATCCAAATGGTATGAATATGAGATATCCAGTTAAAGGTACTATTCCAAGATCTAGAAAGATTGCGAATGTAAGTGATTCAATTAACACTGAATTAAGAAGTCAAAGTTTACTTTCTAAAACTATCCCTACAGATAGTATTTCTTATTCTGAAAAGTTATTGAAAAATCCTTTTCCAGCAACTGCTGAAAATATTGAAGCTGGTAAGTTACAATACGAAAGATACTGCCAACATTGCCATGGTGAAACTGGTAAAGGTGATGGTTTGGTTGGTAAACAATATAAAGGTGTTCCTGTTTATTCTAGTGATGCTTTGAAAGGTGTAAATGATGGTCATATTTATCATACTATTACACATGGTAAAGGTAGAATGTGGGCTCATGCTTCTCAAATTTCACCAGCGAATAGATGGAAGATTGTTTTGTATGTTCATGAATTACAGAAGAACTAGTACACTAATTTAATTAAGAATATAGGTTTTATTAAAATTTAATATAAATATAAATACAATGGCGGGACACTCAGACTTTTCCCATTTGAACGTAGAAGAACACTTTAAGTTCACAGCAGAAGGTAAAAAGAGGGTTATATTGGCTTTTATTGCAGGATTAGTAGCATTGATAGTTGGTATATTTTTATTGTCTAAAGGCGAACATGAAGCAGCTCATGGTGTTGCAGAACAAGCTTCAAATCATGGAGAACATGGTTTGAATATTTCTGGTGGTGCTGTAGCACATCATGATAGTTATCATTGGACAAACAGAATTTGGGCTAACCTTTGGTTGAATTGTGTATACTTCACTGGTATAGCTATGATAGGTATGTTTTTTGTTTCATTACAATATCTGTCTAAAGCTGGTTGGTCTTCTGTAGTGAAGCGTGTACCTGAGGCTTTTCCTAGATTTCTATTCATTACAATGCCTATTATGTTATTGGTATTTTGGTTTAAAGGCGATGTGCTTTTTCACTGGTTACACGAAGGTATTACTGACCCTAACAGTGAACATTTTGATAAAATTATAGCAGGTAAGTCAGCTTATTTAAATAAACCATTTTTCTTGATTAGATTGGTTTTGTTTTTTACTCTTTGGATTTTGCTTTGGTCTTGGATTCGTAAAAAATCAATCGAAGAAGATACTTTAGGTGGAAACGATAGTTTTTATTCAATGGTTAAAATAGGTACTACTTTTATCGTAGTATTGGGTGTTTCAAGTTCTATGTTTGCTTGGGATTGGGTTATGTCTATTGACACTCACTGGTTCTCAACAATGTTTGGATGGTATATGTTTGCCTCGTGGCATGTTTCTGGTTTAGCGGTTATAACGCTAACTGTTTTATTGTTGAAAGACAGGGGTTATATGAAATACGTTAACCTAAATCATTTGCATGATTTAGGAAAGTTGATGTTTGCATTTTCTATTTTTTGGACTTATGTATGGTTCGCTCAGTTTTTGTTGATTTATTATGCAAACTTTTCAGAAGAGACTATTTATTTTTTAGAAAGATGGGAAGGTCATAATAAAATTTATAAAGCAACAGAAATTTTAAATGTATTCATGAATTTCTTCTTTCCTTTTCTTATCATGATGACTAGAGATGCTAAACGTACACCTATTTTCTTGAAATTATGTTGTGCATTTATTTTGATGGGTCATTATTTAGACTTTTATCAAATGATTATGCCTGGTACTGTTGGTTCTCATGGTGGATATGGTTTGGTAGAGTTTGGAATGTTGGGAATGTTTATTGCTGCCTTCATTTATGTTGTTTCTACTGAATTGACAAAAGCTTCATTGGTAGCAAAAAATCACCCTTTCTTAAGTGAGGCTTTGCATCATGATATTTAAAGATTGTTTTTTAAAACAATTTTAGTTAATAAATAATTATTATAGTATATATTAAAATCATATCAATATGATATACGTAATCAGTATTTTATCACTTTTTTTTCTAATTATTTCTTTTCTTATAATTAGTAAAAGTCTTAAGTTGTCTCAAAAATCTACTTTGGTTTTAGAGGGTAATGAAGCGAATGTGGATTGTTCAAATAATGCAAATGCATTTGGTTTTATACTTTTTTTAGTTTTGGGTTCTATTGGAGCTGCATGGTCTTTCTTTCATTCTAAGCCAGACTTTTTGCCTGTAGCAGCTTCGGATCATGGATTGACAACAGATCGCATGTTTTGGGTCTCTATGGGTGTAATTACATTTGCTTTTTTTGTAACTAACGCTTTACTATTTGTATTTTCATTTATTTATAGATACAAAAAAGATAGAAAAGTATATTACTATCCAGTAAATCATAAATTAGAAATTATTTGGACTATTGTTCCAGCTGTGGTTATGGCTCTTTTGGTTTTTACAGGTTGGAAAACTTGGTCTGATATCACTTCAGAAGCTCCGGAAGACTCTGTTGTGATTGAGATTACAGGTCATCAATTTGGATGGTATGTTAGATATGCAGGAAATGATGATAATAAGTTAGGTAATCATAATTACAAACTTATTGATGAAAATAATAGTATAGGTATTGATTTTAAAGATAAAAATTCTTTTGATGATTTTACTGCTACTGAATTACATTTACCTAAAGGAAAGCATGTATTGCTTAAAATTGTAGCACAAGATGTACTTCATTCAGTGTATTTGCCTTATCAAAGGGTTAAAATGGATGCCGTACCAGGTATGCCAACTAAATTTTGGTTTGTAGCTAATAAATCAACGGATGAGATGAAGTCAATTACTCATAACCCTGATTTTAATTATAAATTAAATTGTACTGAAATTTGTGGTAGAGGTCATTTTGGTATGGCAATAACTGTTTTCGTGGATGAACCTGAAGATTTTAATGCTTGGTGTAAACTACAAAAGCCATTTTTGACTCAAAATCCTACGTATTTGTCTTTTGTTCCTGAAAATTTAAAGTCAAAGGCTCAAAAATACATTTTGGCTCCTGAAGTAAAAGCTGATAGTACAACTACTACCGCATCTATTCAATAAGATATTATTTAAAGATTATGACAACTGCTGATTTACATTTAGAGAACGTTCATACTCATGATGATCATGGGCATCATGAACAAAGTTTTATTAGAAAATATATTTTTTCTGAAGACCATAAAACTATTGCAAAACAATATTTGATTACGGGTATTATTTGGGCTTTTTTTGGAGGTGCATTATCTGTATTGTTTCGTCTTCAATTAGGTTTTCCAGGTGCTGATTTGTCTTGGTTGAAACCTGTTTTAGGTGAGTGGATTGTAGATGGTAAATTAGAAAAGGAATTTTATCTAGCTTTGGTTACTATGCATGGTACCATAATGGTTTTCTTTGTTTTGACAGCTGGGCTATCGGGTACTTTTTCTAATTTTTTGATTCCGTTACAGATTGGTGCTAGAGATATGGCTTCTGGATTTATCAATATGCTATCTTATTGGTTTTTCTTTATCTCTTCGGTAATCATGTTTGGTTCTTTGTTTATTGAAACTGGTCCTGCATCTGGTGGTTGGGTTATTTATCCACCATTGTCAGCATTACCTCAAGCAATGCCAGGTTCAGGTTTAGGTATGACTTTGTGGTTGGTTTCGATGACATTCTTTATTATGTCTTCTTTGATGGGTGGTATAAATTATATTTGTACTATTATAAATCTTCGTACAAGAGGTATGACTTTTACTAAAATGCCATTGACTATTTGGGCATTTTTCTTTACTGCTATTTTAGGTTTGTTATCTTTCCCAGTTTTGTTGTCGGCTGCATTGTTATTGATTTTTGATAGAAGTTTTGGTACTTCATTCTATTTATCTGAAATATATGTTGCTGGTGAAGCTTTACCAAACGTTGGTGGTTCAGCTATTTTGTATCAACACCTTTTTTGGTTTTTAGGTCACCCTGAAGTTTATATTGTACTTTTACCTGCTTTAGGTATTACTTCTGAAATTATAGCTACCAATTCTAGAAAACCTATCTTCGGTTACAAAGCGATGATTGGCTCTATGATGGGGATTACAGGTTTAGCATTTATTGTATGGGCTCACCATATGTTTGTTACTGGAATGAATCCATTCTTAGGTTCAGTTTTTATGTTTTTAACTTTGATTATTGCTGTTCCTTCAGCAGTGAAAGCTTTTAACTATATCACAACGCTTTGGAAAGGTAATATCATTTTTACTCCTGCCATGTTGTTTTCTATTGGTTTGGTATCATTGTTTATTTCTGGAGGTTTGACAGGTATTGTTTTAGGGAACTCTGCCTTGGATATTAATCTACACGATACTTATTTTGTAGTTGCTCACTTTCACTTAGTAATGGGAGCTGCTTCTTTCTTTGGCTTAATGGCAGGTGTTTATCATTGGTTCCCAAAAATGTTTGGAAAAATGATGAATAAAAATGCTGGATATATACATTTTTGGTTTACTTTCATTGGTGTTTATTGTGTGTTTTTCCCAATGCATTATATAGGTATAGCTGGTTTCCCAAGAAGGTATTATGCTTTTACTGCTTTAGGAAACGGAAGAATGGAAGCGTTTACTGATATGAACATGTTTATATCTATAGCTGCTATTTTGACATTCTTGGCTCAAGGTATTTTTGCAGTAAACTTCTTCTATTCTATTTTTAAAGGTAAAAGAGCTACGCAAAATCCTTGGAATTCAACTACTCTTGAGTGGACAACTCCAATTGATGCTATTCATGGTAACTGGGAAGGTGAAATACCTGCTGTTTATAGATGGCCATACGATTATAGTAAGCCTGGTTCTGATGTTGATTTTATACCTCAACACATTCCACATTCAGCAACTTTATCGTCTAATACTATAGAAGAATCAGCTGAAATAGCTTTGGAAGCTGGTATTAATGATTTACTACAATCTCAGAATTCTTCATATAACCATTAATATTTAATGTTTTTTAAAAGAGAATAGAATTAGATTTTTTCTTATTCTATTCTCTTTTATTTTTTAAATTTTTAAATGTTATTGTTTATTTTATCTTATTCTATTCTCTTTTATGTTTATAATTACGAAGCATGCTTTACAGGAAATTGGCAATACTTTCTTTAGTTCTCGTATTTTTACTTGTTTTAGCAGGTGGTATTGTTAGAAGCACAGGTTCTGGAATGGGTTGTCCTGATTGGCCTAAATGTTTTGGTATGATTGTGCCACCTACTGATGTAAGTGAATTACCTGTAGATTACATGACTATTTATAAAGAGAAATTGCATGGTGAAGTTGAATTTAATGTTGTGAAAACTTGGATTGAATATCTTAATAGATTACTTGGTGCATTGTCTGGTTTATCAGTTTTAGCTCTTTTTGTAGTTTCTTTTTTTAAATTTAAATCATCACAACCACGTTTAGTTTTACTTTCACTCGGAGCTTTGATTTTGATTGTTTTGAATGCTTTATTGGGTAAATATGTAGTAGATACTCATTTGAAGCCAGGTATTGTTACTTTACATATGTTTCTTGCAGTTTTGGTAGTTTTTAATCTTTTGATTATTGTTTTTAAATCATCTATTGCTGTTCAATTTTTGCAATATTCTATCGATTCACGTGTTCAGAAATGGCTTATTTTTTGCCTTCTTTTAGGTTCTTTTCAGCTATTATTAGGAACACAAGTTAGGGAAGCTGTAGATAGAATTTCTTTTGAGTCTGATTTTATTAATAGAGGTGGTTGGATAGATGCCTTAGGTGTCAAATTTATATTACATAGGTCTTTTTCACTACTTGTTTTAGGCTTTAATATTTTGTTTTTCATCAGAATTAAACCTTTTTTGAGTGACAGTGTTCTTATTAAACGTTTAGTTTTTAGTATTCTTAGTGTTGTTTTAGTTGAAATATTATCTGGTGTTATTTTATCGTATTTTTCTATACCGCCTTTTGTTCAACCTATTCATTTGTTTTTAGCTTTTTTAATGATTGGTTGCCAGTTTTATTTGTTGTTGTTGATTAAAAGTACCAAAGTTTCTACTATATAATTTTTTTAATGTCTAATTCTGTCTCAAATACTTCAGTAAAGTTTAAAGCCTATTTTGATTTGCTCAAATTTAGGTTGTCCGCTTTAGTTTCCTTTTCTGGAGCATTTGGATATGTATTGGCAGTGAAAGACATTGATTGGATAAATTTATTTTTAATAAGTTTAGCTGGCTTTTGTTTGACAGGTTCTGCAAATATTATCAACCAAATTAAAGAACGTGATTTGGATAAGTTGATGTTAAGGACGCAAAATAGACCTTTGCCAACTGCTAAGTTATCCGTAAATGAAGCGTTAATTTTTTGTGTTTTTTTGTTTGTAATTGCCTCTTTAATCTTGTTTTTGCATTTTAATTTTAGAGCTGGTTTAGTAGGTGCTTTATCTTTGTTTCTATATGGTTTTGTTTATACTCCATTGAAAAGAGTTGGTCCTATTTCAGTTATCGTTGGGGCTTTTCCTGGTGCATTTCCGCCTATGATTGGTTATGTTGCAGCCACTAATGCTTTTGGTTTAGAGTCAGGTATTTTGTTTGCAATTCAGTTTTTTTGGCAATTCCCTCATTTTTGGGCCATTGCTTGGGTTGCTGATGAAGATTATCAGCGAGCTGGATTTAAAATGCTTCCAAACAATGGTCATAAAGATTTAAGAACGGCTGTAATAATGATGATTTATACGCTTTTTTTGGTTCCATGTGCTTTTGTTCCTTATTTCTTGGACATGACAGGTTCTAATTCAGCAATGATAGCGGTTTTTTTTAGTGTATTATTTTTGTGTCAAACTTTTTACTTAATGTTGAAGCCTACTGATAAAGCAGCTTTGATGATTATGTTTGGCTCTTTTTTATATTTACCCATTGTGCAAATTGCATTTTTATTTGATAAAATTTAATGATTATGGCAAAGTCTATCGATATTACTGCAGAGCCTAAAGAAACACTTTCTATGAATCCTAGAAAGTTTTTGATGTGGTTGTTTATTGTTTCTATAGTTATGATTTTTGCTGCTTTTACCAGCGCTTATTTGGTAAGAAAGGCAGAAGGAAATTGGCGTGAATTTGTTTTGCCAGTTATGTTTACATACAGTACTTTTGTATTATTGTTAAGTAGCGTTTCTATGCATTTTTCACTTTATTTTGCTAGGAAAGACATGTTCAATCAACTTAAAGTGTCTATTTTGGTTACTTTTATTTTGGGTTGTGTATTCTTGTATATGCAGTTTATTGGTTGGGTAGAGTTGGTGAATATCAATGTATTTTGGGTTGGTAATCCTTCTGGTTCTTTTGTTTATGTGCTTTCTGGAATACATGGTTTGCATTTAATTTCTGGATTAGTTGTGTTGTGTTATGCTTTGGTTTCTGCTTTTAAATTAAATATTCATTCGAAATCTTTGGTTCAGATAGAAAATTGTACCACTTACTGGCATTTTTTAGATGGACTTTGGCTATATTTGTTCTTATTTTTGTTATATAATAGTTAATTTTAAGATTTATAATTGTTTTAATTTATAAATCCATTTTTCAAATAAAATATATTTTGTAATGTCTGCTATTCACGCTACTTCCACTGTACCTGAAAAATTCACTTGGTCTGGTGGTTCTGAGCCTCTAAAGGCTAGTTATGGAAAACTAATGATGTGGTTTTTCTTGTTGTCTGATACCTTTACTTTCTCTGCTTTGTTGGTTACCTACGGTATGATGAGGTACAAGCATGAAGCATTTGTTGGTAAAATTGAAGACTTTCATTTCTCTACAGAATATTGGCCAATTCCAGAAAATGTTTTTGAAGCATTACCTTTTTTACATGGTTCATTCCCATTGGTATTTGTTGGTATAATGACATTTATTTTGATTTTCTCTTCTGTAACCATGGTTTTAGCTGTTGAAGCAGGTCATAGAAATGATAGAGCAGCAGTAGAGAAATGGATGCTTTGGACTATTATAGGTGGCTTTACGTTTTTAGGTTCTCAGGCTTGGGAATGGTCACATTTTATTGCAGGTCCTCATGATTTGACTTTGGCTGCTAAAGATGCTGCAGGAAATGCTATAGAAGGTGCTAATTTGGTGAGAAATCCATATGGTCCTCCAGTGTTTGCTGACTTGTTTTTCTTTATTACTGGTTTTCATGGTACTCACGTTTTCTCAGGTGTTATTTTAAATATTCTTATTTTCTTTAATGCTGCAACTGGTTTGTATGAAAGAAGAGGTCACTACGAAATGGTTGAAAAAGTTGGTTTGTACTGGCACTTTGTTGATTTGGTTTGGGTATTTGTATTTACTTTCTTTTACATGGTTTAATTTTTTTTATAGAATAATATAATATGGCTTCTCACAGTTCACATTCAACAGTTGAAAACGTAATTCAACCTGCTCAAACTAAAGAAATTTGGAAAGTTTTTTACATACTTTTAGGCTTAACAGCTTTTGAATTTCTTATCGCCTTCACGATGGAGAGAGGAATGGCGAAAACTTGGATTTTTGTAGGTATGACTTTAGTTAAGGCTTTTTATATAGTTGGATATTTTATGCACCTTAAACATGAGGTGAAGTTTTTGATTAAATGTCTGCTTTTTCCTACAATATTTATTATATGGTTGATGATAATATTGTTTTATGAAGGTGGTCATCACCCTTTGTTTTAATCTTGATTTGTTGATAATTATTTGATTTAAATGTTGGTTTTTTTTTTATAAAACCAAGTAATCTAATTATAATGAAAAATTTCAGAAAGACTGGCTTATTAGTAGCAATACTGGTAATACCAGTCTTTATTTTTATGTTCTTGAAAAGCTGTGGCGAAAATCATTATCAATTGCCAACTTTTATTCCTTTGGTAGATTCAACTACTGGAGGTGTTTTGTTGAAAAAAAATAACAACCCTCATTTTGATGAGTTGGAGTTTGATACTGTTTATCATAGTGTACCTGATTTTGATTTAATTGATCAAAATGGTGCAGTTTTTAAGAGTAAACAAGCTCTTCAGAATAGTATATATGTAGCCAATTTTTTCTTTACTAGATGTGGGTCTATTTGTCCTAAAATGTCTACACAATTGACCCGTGTACAAGATAATTTTACGTCTTTTCCTGATGTTAAATTAATTTCTATTTCGGTCGATCCAGAGTTTGATTCTGTAGATGAGTTGCGTAAATATGCCAAAGATTACGACGCAGTTAAAGGTAAATGGTACTTTTTAAGAGGTGAAAAGAAATTGGTTTATCCATTAGCAGTGAAAGGTTTTTTTATACCTGTTGCTGATGCTTCTGAGTATGATAAAGCAATAAGAAATCCTGATGAAACTTTTATACATTCCGAAAAATTGGTTTTAGTGGATAAACAAAATCATATCAGAGGTTTTTATGATGGTACAGATAAAGCTGATGTTGATAGGTTGATGCTTGAAATAAAAGTTTTGCAGGCGACTTATAAAGAATAGCGGATGAAATTGCCTAGCATTACCTATAAAGTGACTGTGGATAACTTTGAGCAACATATTGTTTTACTCGAAGTATGTGTGCGTGATTTGCACGAGTCTTTTGTTGAATTTCAATTACCAGCATGGAGGCCTGGTAGGTATGAATTGCAAAATTTTGCTAAGAATGTATTGGATGTGCAGGCGGTAGGAACTATCTCTAATAATTTATTAATACAAAAGAAAACCAAAGACCTTTGGTTTGTTGAGAAAGATAAATCAGAAGATATTATTGTTAGTTTTCGTTACTATGCGAATCTTATTAATGCAGGAAGTAGCTATGTGGATAAGTCTGTATGTTATTTTAATTTTGTAAATTTTGCCCCTTATATTGTTGGTTTTCAAGAGTTTGATTGTGAATTGATTTTGTCTTTACCTAAAGATTTTAAATTGGCTTGTGGTCTAACTTTTCAAAAAATTTCATCTAGTAACTATTCCGAATATAAATCTATTTCTACTTGGTCTCGCATTGTAGATAGCCCTTTGTTGGCAAGTGCTAGTTTGTTTTGCAAAACTTATTCTGTGGATAAGTCTGTTTTTTATGTTTGGTTTTTGGGTGATTATATTCCTGATTGGGAAAAGTTATTAACAGACTTTCGATCTTTTACGCAATTTCAAATTGACCATATTGGAGCGTTTCCTGAGGCAGATTATCATTTTATAAATTTGATTTTACCTGTTCCTCATTATCATGGTGTCGAACATCGTAATTCTACGATGATTGTAATGGGGCCCGATAAAAATCATCAACAGTATGATGGAAAAGGTTTGTATCAAGAGATTTTAGGGATAAGTTCACACGAACTTTTTCATGCTTGGAATATTTGTAAAGTAAGACCTAAAGAACTTTTGCCCTATGATTTTTCTAAAGAAAATTATTTTAACACAGGTTTTGTAGTGGAAGGTATTACTACATATTTAGGTGATTTATTTTTGGTGCATTCAGGTGTTTTTACGGTAGATGAGTACTTGAAAGAACTAGAAACTACTGTTAGGAGACATTTAGAAAATGATGATTCGGCGAGCTTATCTTTGTTGGATTCTTCATTTGATTTATGGTTGGATGGGTATAGTCAAGCTGTACCGAATAGAAGAGTTTCAATTTATCAAAAAGGTGCTTTAGTGGCTTTGATGTTAGATTTGAAGATTCGCTCAAAGTTTGACCATCAGCGTAGTATTTATACGGTAATGAAGCAAATGGTTCTTCGATTTGGCGACTTGAAATCAGGTTATACTTATGCTGATTTTATTCAAATAGCCGAACAAGTGTATGAAGAAGATTTGATTCTATTTTTTGATAAATTTGTAGCTGGTAGCTTTCCTATATTGGATGATTTAAAAAAATGTTTTGCTGTGATCGGCATACAATTACAGTTGAACGAAGAACAACGTTTTTCTTTACAAGTATTGGATAGTAATCATTCTGAGCTTATAAAATGGTTGAACGTTAAATCGTAATCTATTCACCTATTTCTTTTCTTCTGTATCGTCAAAAAGTTCGTCTATATAATTTAGTTTGAACACATTTTTTAATTTTGGTAAATGTTTTAGACTAGGTGAACGTCCTTTTTCCCATTCGTGATAAGTGCTTTGGCTGATACCAAGTGATGCTGCAACTTCTTCTTGTGTAAGTTGTAGTATTTGTCGGTGTTTGATAAGGGAAGCTGAAAAATCTAACATTTTATTGTGTATTAAGGATTTGTTTGGATTTTATCAAGTTGCTTGTTGTTTTCAAATTTAATGATTTTGATTGTTTTTTTATTACATTTGTTGCCAATTATTTTTTCTTCATTCTTTTAAAATTTTAATAATTCATGAAATCTTATATTCCCTATTTCTTTTTTTTATTTTGCATTACATATGTAGCTAAATCTCAAACGACAGCAATTGACTCTGTTTATACACTCAATAATTTTCAAAAATCTGCTTTGCTTTTACAAAAAATTGTTGATAATTATGGGGGTAAAAATTCACTTGAAAAAAGTTTATCTTTTAGTACAGTAGAGACTTTCCATTTTATGGGTCATTTTGAGGCTCCAGAAAAAACTATTCCTGTTGCTAAAAATACTGAATGGGGTTGTGGGGAAAAAGAAACTACTTTGTGTAAGAGTGAAATCTCAGAATACGGTGGTAATAAACAACAATTAGATATACTCATCGCTCAAGATAGTATTTGGCTCATCGAAAACGGTGTTTACAACGCTCAAGGTGAAAAAGCAAGAAATGCTACATCTGCTAATCTTTTGCTTTTTTCTCCCTCAAAATTGCTTCTGAAGATGTTGAATAATCCTATCGGTTTTAGGCTCATAGTGGATAAACCGTATCAATATGTTTGTTTGTATCAACTTTATACTAAGTTGTTTTATATTTATGTAGATAAAAAAACGCTAACCATAAGCCAAATAGATCACATTAAGTATGACAATGTATTGGGCGAAGTACAATACAGTCAGTACTATCAAAATTATCAGACTGTTCAAGGTGTGAAGTTACCCACCAATCTCAAAAGCTATGCTGGAGCTAGGTTAGAAAGTGACTTGACTTTCAGTAATTATTCTTTAAAGGATAAGTTGGACTCAGGAAAAGTTAAATTACCAGAAATTTTGAAACAAAAATTCAATTCACTCAAACCGATTTTAAAAAGTATTACAATTGAAAAGATTTCTGAAAACATACATCTTGTTAAATTTTCGAAAGCAAACAACAAATCTTTGATAGTAAATATGGGAGATTATGTGGCTGTTTTTGAGGCTTTTGCAGATTTGAATGCCATGCAAGAACTTATCAGTCAAAGTGCGATTTTGTATCCAGGTAAGCCAATTAAACAAGTTTTTGTAACACATCATCATCCTGATCATGCTGGCGGAATAAAAGCTTTAGCTGATGAATCTAGAAGCTTGATTACGACCAAAGGCAATGCTGTGTATTTCGATAAAATACTTTCGTTGCCACATTTTAGCAAGCAATACGGCGAGTCTAAACGTTTTTTGAAATATGAATTTGTGGAAAACAAGTCAGAAAAAACATTTCAGTCGGCTACTTGTCCCGTTGTTGCTTACGAAATAGGAAAACAAACATTTCATACCCAAGAGCATTTGGTGTTTTATTTTCCAAATGAAAAATTTCTCTGGACAGGAGATTTGATTTATATGCCTGTAAATGAAGCAATCGTTCAAGCCTTGATGGATGTGAAATGTTACTTTTAAAAATTACCGAAATGTCGGTTAGGTTTTTGGTTTTAAGTTGATAGATTTGGGTTGTTAATATTTGCCGGCAACAATGCCGTTAATTAAACA
>JAGNSI010000010.1:0-4402 GCA_017988135.1 Pseudarcicella sp. | reverse complement strand
CGTTCAAGCCTTGATGGATGTGAAATGTTACTTTTAAAAATTACCGAAATGTCGGTTAGGTTTTTGGTTTTAAGTTGATAGATTTGGGTTGTTAATATTTGCCGGCAACAATGCCGTTAATTAAACAAATTAACATCCACAACAATGAAAAAATTATCTTTAGAAGAATTGAAAGCAAAATCTGCACAAAACATTATCACTCAATTAGACGCTATTAATGGCGGAGAAACAGTTGCTTGTCATAAAGTAGGCACAACTACAGGAGGTACTTTATTGGCTGCTCCTACAATGAACACTAGATAGTGTTTTTTTGTGGATAGAAAGAAAATAGTCATTGATAAGTATTTCAATGGCTATTTTTTTGTTTTTTTGCCAAGTATTTTATTGTAAAAAATAGGTAGAAAGTTATTTTTTGAACTATATTTTTTATCTTGAAGAAATATTTGTTCCCAAAAATCAATAAATCACGAAAAAAACAAAATGAATCCATTCCCATTTGAAGTAAACTCATCTTTGTTGGAAGAAAACAGGATAACTCTTTCTGATACCATTAGAATGGCACTTTATCGTGAAGATGAGGTTGTTTTCGAAACCTTAGATTATGACAATGATTTTGCATTTATGGAGCCAGCCCTATTTTGCTATTTTTTGTCTGATATTCCCAAAGAAAAAAAGATTTCGCTACAACAAATTTTACTGGGCTATATGTTGCCCGAAAAAAAGCCCGAAAAAATTTTATTACAATCAGATAAATGGGGTTATGTAAATTTGCCAAACATGGGTTATCTCAAAACCGAGCCTGAAGCTAATTTTGTTATGAATTTGAGCGAAATCAAAGATAACTTATTGCTCAATGTTTATGTAGATAATACTAATATTCGGGTTTGCCAGCACCCGACAGATTTATTATCAAATGCTATTGATATTGTTTTTGATGAATGCGTTGCAGATACTTACTTTAAAAACAAAACAGCGTTAAATACTGCAGTAGATTTTTTTCAAAAATATCTGTCAGATTTATGGGGAATTATTCAAGCCGAAACCCGAGAATTTGTTGTTTTTAGTAGTCCCAATCATAATTCTTTTGCAGGAATAAAGCATCAAGGTACAGGCTATTTCAATACAGAAAATAGGATGGTTTCGCCCATATTTTTTATAGAAGACATTGCCCATCAATGCGGGCATGTGGTGTATAATGTACTTACACTGCAAACCGAACAATATTTGAAACATCCCAAAGATTTTCCTTTGCAAAATTTCACCTCTGACCCCAGCGAAGCAAGAGGTATTTACGGTGCTTTTCATGGGCTTTTTACCTACACTACTATTACGCATGCTTTGTCTAATTTGATAAAATTGCCCATTTTTTCGGATTTACATATTTTGGAAGCTAAAGCTAGGTTAGGTTTTTTTATGCAGAAATTTCAAAGCGACTTGGCATTGATGACAAATCCTCAAATACTGACGGACGAAGGGATGAGATTTTGTGAAAAATTTAATCTAATATATTTAGCCGTATGGTCTGAAAATCAAGCATTGTTTAAAAATTATACTTATCGTAATCAAAACTATATATTTGATTTTCAGATTTTTATAGAAGAAAATAATTGCATGGAATTGAGTAAATAAATTTTTTGAATAAATTTTTTGAATAAATTATTAAACATTAAAACTTGTCGAAATTTCCATTTATAAAACAATACGACCAGATGGATTGCGGGCCCACGTGCCTACGCATGATAACCAAACACTACGGTAAAAATCTATCTGGCGAATACATCAGAGAAATTACCAGTTTGAGCCGAGGAGGTACAACTTTAGGAGGCTTGGCAGATGCTGCAGAAGCCATCGGGATGAGTAGCCTGGCGTTGAATATAGATTTTGAAACCCTCAAAAACGATTTGCCTTTGCCCTGTATCGCACACTGGCGACAAAGGCATTATGTGGTGGTGTACGGTTTTAAAAAAGATAAGGTACAAATAGCAGATCCGGCTTTTGGCTTGATAGATTATACCGAAATTGAATTTAAAAAAGGCTGGTTGCCACAAAAAAACACCCAAGAAAATGCCGAAGGAGTAGTGTTGTTGCTAGAAACTACACCACTTTTTTTTGAGATAGATGATACTACAAAAGAAAATAAAAATTCATTTGGGTTTTTGTTTCGATATTTTAGAGGGTATAAAAAATATTTTTTACAATTGTTTTTGGGCTTGTTGGTGGGTAGTTTGTTGCAATTGATAATGCCTTTTTTAACCCAAGCTGTGGTTGACAATGGTATCAATACCCGAAATCTTAATTTTGTATATTTGGTTTTGATTGCTCAGTTGGTGCTGTTTGCATCGCAGATGGGCGTAAATGTAATACGGAGCTGGATTATTTTGCATATCACCAATCGCATCAATTTAAGGATGTTGTCTGATTTTTTGATAAAATTGATGCGTTTAAATATTTCATTTTTCGAAGCAAAAAATATAGGAGATATTTTACAGCGCATTCAGGATCACAACAGAATACAAAATTTTCTGTCGGCAAGTACTTTAGATGTTTTATTTTCGGGGGTTAATTTGGTTATTTTTAGTAGTATTTTATGCTATTTTAATTTCAGTATATTTCTGGTTTTTTTGGTCGGAACCTTGCTTTACGTAGTTTGGATACAGCTTTTTATGAAAAAAAGAGCCAAGTTGGATTATCAATATTTCGATCAAGCTTCAGGCAATCAAAGCAGTTCTATTCAGCTGATAAATGGCATGCAAGAAATAAAATTGAATGGCTCTGAGCGTCGTAGGCGTTGGGAATGGGAGGCTATTCAAGCACGACTTTTTAAGTTGTCTATCCAAAGTCTATCGCTCAACCAAACCCAAAACGTTGGAGGTAATTTTATCAATGAAATAAAAAATATTTTAATCAGTTTTTTGGCAGCCAAGTCGGTGATAGATGGGCAGATATCTTTGGGAACTATGCTGTCTGTTCAATACATTATTGGTCAAATGAATGTGCCAATAAATAATTTTATCACTTTTGTGAGAGGTTTTCAAGATGCACAACTGAGCTTAAATAGACTAGCCGAAATTCATCACAAACCAGACGAAGAATCTCCAGAAGCACATCTTGTACATGAATTGCCAGAAGATAAGGGTATTCATATTGTTCAGAATTTGAGTTTCAAATACGGAAGCAGCAGTTCTGAAAATGTTTTACAGAACATTAATCTCAAAATACCAGCAGGCAAGATTACGGCAATAGTAGGAGCAAGCGGTAGCGGTAAAACTACTTTGCTGAAATTGCTTTTGAAATTTAGCGAACCCAATACGGGTAAAATACAAATAGGCAACAGTCCGCTTGCCAATTTAAGCTATAATTTTTGGCGTAGCCAATGTGGTGTAGTGATGCAAGACGGTTATATTTTTTCGGACTCTATCGCTCGAAATATCTCGGAGTCAGACCCAGACGGCATCGTAGACAAACAAAAACTTCGAGAAGCAATACGCATAGCCAATATTGGTGATTTTATAGAGTCTTTGCCTATGGGGCTCAATACCCGTATCGGTTCCAGTGGCATGGGTATCAGCGGCGGACAAAAACAGCGTATATTGATAGCCCGAGCGGTGTACAAAAATCCAGCTTTTTTGTTTTTTGACGAAGCCACCAGTGCACTTGATGCCAACAACGAAGCCGTAATTATGAAAAACTTAAACGATTTTTTTGTAAACAAAACGGTAGTAGTGGTAGCCCATAGATTGAGTACCGTAAAAAATGCAGACCAAATAATAGTGCTCAATAAAGGCGAAATAGTAGAAACAGGCAATCACGAAAGCTTGGTAGCAGGCAAAGGGTATTATTTCAACTTAGTAAAAAACCAGTTAGACTTGGGCGAATAATGGATAAAGTAGATGAATTGGACGTATACAGCGAATCTGTCAAAGATTTTTTAGAGCGAATTCCTTCTTGGATAGTTAGGTGGGGCATAACTGTAATTTTTTTGGTGGTATTGGCTATGCTTTGGCTGTCGTATTGGGTTCATTATCCCGAAATAGTTTCGGCACCGTTAAAGCTTACTTCCATAGATGCTCCAAAAAATATTGTAGCCCGTGCAGATGGTAAGCTGGTGAAACTATTGGTAGCAGATAAACAAATGGTAAAACAAGGGCAATTGTTGGGTTATTTAGAGTCTACAGCCGATTATAGTGCAGTACAAGAAGCACAAAAAAAAGGAACTACCAAAGGCAAATTGGGCGAGTTGCAGTCGTCCTATCAGGTATTTGAGCAAGCACGGAATCAGTACAAAAGCTTTAAGCAAATGGGTTTTTATGAAAAAAGAAAATCTTTTATCCATAAAGAAATAAACGACTTGAAAAAATTGGCTCAAAATCTACGAGAACAACAAGCTATAGAGCAACAAGAC
>JAGNSI010000228.1 GCA_017988135.1 Pseudarcicella sp. | reverse complement strand
TCTACCTGGTGTTGCTACCAACAAATCTACTCCTTGCAAGACTTCTGACACCTGTGGCGATAAGTTTACACCTCCATAAACCCCACACACTGCTATACTCATGTATTGGGTGAGTTTTTTTACTTCCTCTAATACCTGCACCACGAGTTCTCTAGTGGGTACTAAAATAATTATTTGTGGATTTTTTTCTTTCGAAAATTGGTACTGACGCAAACATGGCAATAAATAGGCAAAAGTTTTCCCAGTTCCAGTTTGGGCTATACCACAAACATCTTTACCCGACATCACAACAGAAAACACTTGTTCTTGTATTTCAGTTGGGTTTTTTAAGCCCAAGTCTTCAAGGGCATTCAACAATTGTTTGTTCAGATTTAAGTCTTCGAAAGTGGTCATTTTGCTATTTTTTTACAAAGATAAGCATTTTGACGGAGCTAAATAAATTGTTATTTGAGTTAAAAACTATACTTAATTTTAAAAAAAAATAATTTGATTACAACCTTTATTAAAACAATACTGTCCTTAAGGTATAATTTGTTACTTATATTTTAAACTAAACAAAATGAAAAATATCATCTTCGCAAAAATAATATTAATGGGTTTAGTTTTTTCTTGTACCAAAGAAAACAATGCTATTGAGCCCGACTCTAGCAAACTAGGAATTATTGCCGACAGCTCAAAAATATATGATAGCTGGCAAGAAATAAACTACAGATATAGTAATGGCTCGCCAGAGAGTATTTATGAACCTACTACAGATTTAATTATTTATACCTTTAAAAAAGATGGCACTTTTAGTTATTTAAAGAATGAAAAAATTACCGAAGGTACTTTTACTCTTGAAGAAAAAGATGGTGCTACATTTTTGAATATGAGTAATAGCAAAAGTTTTATGGTGCGTTTCAAGTCTGAAAATGAGCTAATTCTTACACCTTTTCCTTTATGCATTGAAGGTTGCTGGTATACACTTCATAGACAACTTCCAATGTGTGGAGGTGGCTTGATTCATAAATAATATTTCAAATTTATCCTATAAATCTATTTTCAACAAAAAAACGTCTGATGGACAATCAGACGTTTTTTTGTTTATTAATCATTTCCTAAATATTATGCCCTGCATACATTTTGGCTTCTTCTAGCGTCACTTGGTCGCCACACATTATCATCAAACGCTCTACTACATTTCGTAACTCTCTCACGTTTCCTGTCCATGGTAAAGTTTGTAAATATGCCATTGCATCTGGATGCACGCTTTTGATAGGCTGTTGATATTCTTCTGCAACGTCGTCTAAAAACTTTTCGATCAACAATGGTATATCATCTGGGCGATTGGCAAGTGCTGGTACATTGATAGGTATTACATTTAGACGATGAAACAAATCTTCTCTAAAACGCCCTTCACTGATTTCCAGTCTTAAATCTTTATTAGTAGCAGCAAAAACTCTTACATTTACTTTTATTTCTTTGTCGCCCCCTACTCTTGTTATTTTATTTTCTTGTAAAGCCCTCAATACTTTTGCTTGAGCCGACAGACTCATGTCTCCGATTTCATCCAAAAATAAAGTACCTCCATCTGCTTGCTCAAATTTACCCAAACGCTGCTTTATTGCAGAGGTAAACGAACCTTTTTCGTGCCCAAACAATTCAGACTCTATTAGCTCAGATGGTATTGCGGCACAGTTTACTTCTATCAGAGGCATTTTACTGCGATTACTTCTTTCATGCAAACGCTTGGCTACCATTTCTTTACCCGATCCATTTGGACCAGTTATCATCACTCGGGCTTCGGTAGGCCCTACTCTTTCGCAGGTGTCTATCACTTTCAAAATGGCATCAGACTGACCTATAATATCATTTATTTTGAAAACACGTTTTTTGAGTACTTTGGTTTCTACTTCCAGCTTGCCTTTGTCCATTGCATTGCGTACTGTCACCAAAAGTCTATTCAAATCTGGTGGTTTTTGTATAAAATCGAAGGCTCCTCTTTTGGTAGCCTCAACAGCATTTTCTACATTACCAAAAGCTGAAATCATGATAAACTGAGCACTTTTGCCTAGGTCACTTGCTTTAAGTAATAAATCCATGCCTTCTAACTTAGGCATTTTAATATCACAAAGCACTACATCATAGTCATTATTGGTAATGCACTCCAAGCCTTGCTCTCCATCTGTGGCTTCTTCCACTTTGTACCCTTCATATTCTAAAATATCTCGAAGTGCACTTCTGATGGCTTTTTCATCATCAACTATTAAAATACTTGGCATATTAATATTTTTTAGAAATACATTAGTTTTTGGTCAATCAATTCCAAATGTAATAAAATTATGGGATTGATTGTTTTTTTTAATAGGTATTTAATGTTTTGTACAAAATTTAACAAAAGGATATTAGAATAATCTTATTATTTCTGATTTAACTGGCTTGTCAATTGAGAATATTGAAAAAATTAGAAATAAATAAAAAAACAAAAACCAGCAAATCAATACCCCAAAAAGTCGATTTACTGGTTTTTTCAAATGGTTAAAGATTATTTTTTAATCATTTTTTCTATAAACTTTTGTTTGCCATCTTGCAATGAAACAATGTATTTCCCTGATTGCAAACCTATTACATTTAATTTAAGGGCACCTCTATAAACTAGAAAGTATAACTATTTTTAGTTAAATAGACGTATTTTTAGTATTTTTATAGCATGGAAAAGCGCTTTAAAAGACATAGAGATTACGGTTTTTTTGACCAAGATATTAGACTTACAAAGTTGTCAAAATTGGGAGACCCTTTGGTTAAATTGAACAAAGAAATTGATTTTGAGATGTTTAGACCAATCTTAGAAGAAGCTCTTTCTAAGCCAGCAAAAGGAGCAGGTGGTCGTCCTCCATATGACTATGTCTTGATGTTTAAAATCATGATTTTGCAACGTTATTACAATTTGTCTGACGATCA
>JAGNSI010000227.1 GCA_017988135.1 Pseudarcicella sp. | reverse complement strand
CCCCAAAATATTATTTCAGAAAGGTTGGTGCTATTTCTCAAAAAGTTAGTTGGGTTTTTGTACAGTTCGTCTTTGTACACGCCTGGTCCTTCTGCAAAGTGCATATCCCACCAACCTTTATAGTAAATGGTTGTGTCGTAAGGAAGCATGTGCATTTTGGCAGGTTTTTCTGTTTTTTCTTCTAGTTTTGAGTTGTATAATTTTGGCGTAAAATTGGTACTTGTAAAAGTGATACAACGGCTAGGATCTAGCTGATGAAATAGTGCAATGTCTTTTATTTCGTGCGGAGCAGGTTCTCTGGTGCTTTCGTTTATCATGTTATAGATAACCAAGCTTGGATGGCTGCGGTCTCTTTTTATCATTCGGGTCATTTTTTCACGGTTCCAGTCTGCCGTAAAAGTAGAAGCTGTACCTGTTTTGTAGCCACCAGGTTCGGCGTAATATAGTAGTCCCATTTCGTCTGCTAAATCTAGCAACATGGTTTGCCCCATGTGCCTATGAAAATTCAGCATATTTAGTCCTAAGTCTTTGGCTACTTGTATTTGTTTTTTAGCTAGTTCGTAGCTAGGTGCTATGCCATTGATGGGCCAATATCCCCAAGAAATAGATGTTCGTAATACAATACGTTGGTTGTTGAGGTAAAATTGTTTGTCGCCGTTTACCGTTTTTACTTCAAACCATCTGAAGCCGAATCTTTTGGTTTCAATGTGCTTGGTATTGTTTTTTCCTGTCCATATTATAGTAAGATTGTATAGATTTGGGGTTTCGGGCGACCACAGTTTAGCGTTGTTTAGCGTAATATTTAGGCTTGAAAGGTTGCTTTTGTCGAAATTTTGAACTGTTTTTTTAGTTTCAAAAAGTACTTTATTGGGGTCTTTGAAATCTGTAAGTATATACTGAAGCGTTCCTTCAGCGCTTGTTTGGGTTTCGTTGTTAAGATTTACGGCAACTTCAATGCTGTTTGCTAAGGGTTTGTTTTTTATAAAAATATCTTCTATAAAAGTTTTTTCAGTAGCTCTAAGGTGTATTTTTCCTGTAATACCACAGAATCCGTGGCTTGGTGGAATTTTGTAGTCTCCCCAGTTGAAATTTGCCAAATCCATCCATTCAAAATTGCCGTCTCCGTCTGTAACCCTGATTTCTATTTTGTTTTCGGTTCCAAAATTCACAAACTTACTGATGTCTATTTCTAATGGTGTACTATCTATGAGATCGTAGCCTACGAGTTTTTCGTTGATAAATATTTCACCTCTTATGCGTAAGCTTTCTATATTTAGTGTTATTTTTTTTCCTTTTAGGTTTTCAGGAATCATTGTTTTGGTAATAAACCAAGCCACGCCTTTGTAGTTGCCAGCAGATCCGAATGTAGCTCCATTTTCTCCCCAAAAGTGTTCTTCTACATTGGCTGGTAGGTTTACGGTTTTGCCTCTGCCATCCCAAAGTTTTTCCCAGCCACAAGTAGGTTCGTTTATGGGTAATTCTTGGATATTTACGGGAGGAAGGTATAGTTTGTCATTTGTCCAACGGGCTTTATGGTCTTGCCAAATTTTCCAGTTGTTGGTAGATAAGTCTTGCGAGTAGGTACTTTGTGCATTTGCAGAGCTGATGCTGGCTAATACCAATAATAGTAAATTGGGGAAGTAAAATATAACCTTTGATTTTGATATATTTATTTTTTTCATTTTGAAATATTGTTTCAAGATTTAATAAAAAACAAAATTTCACTTTAAAAAAACAAAAGCAGAATTAAAAGTTCAAATTGATGATTCAAATAATCATTTGTAGATTAAAATAGGTTTTTGTGTTGATCAAATCATGAAAATGTCACCGATAATGGTTTTAAATGAAGCCAAGTAATTTAAGTCTTGGTCTTTGAAACGAAAGTAGTTTTTGTTTAAAATATGCTTTAAGATAATCGGGATTCTGAAGAAAATATTTTTTGGTAATTGGCATCTCATTTTCAAGAAATTGATTTTTGAGTTGAAATCTTCATTGTTCAAGCCATCTATTCTTGCTTGTAGATTTTGATAAAGCGTGTAGTAGTAGTCATATTCTTTTTGTATAGCATCTTGTTTTTGGGTATTTTTATTGAACCTATCTTTTAGTTTTTTTGCTGGTAGAGGAGTGTCAGTTTTAGTGCCAATTTGTTGATTTTCATGTTGTCTGTAAAGCGTAAGTTCGCTGTCTATGAAGTCTATAGAGCCATTCATGGTAGCCAGCCATGCCAGCCAGTTGTCGTGGATAAGCGAGCTGCAGTTTGTCGGAAAAGGCAATGCAATTTTTAATAAAGATTTTTTTAGAGCAACGGTACAGCCTGTGGCTCTGTTTTGACCTAACATAACCTCAGTTTGTTTATTGCTAGACCATTTTTTTTTCTGAATCTCATTTAGTCTAACCATATTTTGCTGTGTATATCCCAATGATTTTAAATCTTGGTTTACAATGGTTGCATTGCTAAAAAGGAATTCTATTTTTGGGTGTTTTTCTAAATACGCTACCATGGTTTTTACTTTATTGGGTAGCCAAACGTCGTCTTGATCGCAAAGAAAAATATAATTATTACTGCAAAGCGATAGTGCTTTTTCGAAGTTTTTTACCACACCCAAAGCAGCATTGTTTTTGTAAATTTTTATTGGAACAATACATTTCGATGCAAAATTTTCTAAAATACCAATCGTGTTGTCTGTAGAGCCATCGTCACAAACGATTATTTCATGAGGTAATACCGTTTGCTGAACAATACTTTCTAGCTGTTCTTGAATATATTTTTCGCCATTATAGGTGCACATGGCTACCGAAACAAATATTGGTTGTGGCACGATAGAAATTTTATTTTTAGAATTGAAGCAAATATAACTGGTTAAGCGAAATTAAACAGTCAAAACAATGGGTCTAATCGTTATCTTTAACAAAAAATCAATCATCCAAAATATGCTCAAGTACAAAATTCTCTCGTGGTTGTTTTATTTCAAAGCGGCAAC
>JAGNSI010000101.1 GCA_017988135.1 Pseudarcicella sp. | reverse complement strand
GTTGAATAGCTACGATTGGCTATCTGATACTGGTCATGCTATTGTTCCACCAGTACCTTCATTGTTTACTTTCAATGCACCTCACTCATTGTTACTTTCGTTGCCTGGCTTGTCTGTAAATAATGTAACTGTCAGAATATCGGGCACTAAGCTTCAAAATTCAGGTGCTTTTTTGATTACGCATTGGGGATTTTCTGGACCAGCTGTACTGGTTTTGTCAGCAAAAGCAGCTAGAGAATTGGCAAATAAAACCTATGATTTTTCTATATTGATAGATTTTACTGGAGGTTTAGGCGAAAAACATTTGAGAGAAACTTTTGATGAATGGAGAAAAATTCATTCTAAAAAACAAATACATTCTCATCCTCAATTTCAATTACCACAGCGTTTGTGGTCTTTATTGTGCGATCAAGCTCAAATTAGTAAAGAGCAAAAATGGGAAGATGTAAGTGCTAAAATGACCAATAAGCTAGTCGAAAATCTACTCAATTATTCTGAGAAAATAGCAGGGAAAACTACTTTTAAAGACGAATTTGTGACTTGTGGTGGTGTAGATTTAAAACAAATAATGCCCGATACTATGGAAAGTAAAAGGATAAAAAATCTGTTTTTTGCAGGAGAACTCATTGATATTGATGCTGTTACAGGTGGATACAACTTCCAAGCAGCATGGTCTACTGGCTATGTAGCTGGCAAAAATATAGGTAATGGTGTTTAATGTGTAACATTCAACTTGTATTGTAATTGATACTCGTATTTGTTGTAAATATTTTTACCTTTATAAATTACGGATGGAGGTATTTCTGGTAACAATGGCAATCCATTTTTGATGTTTACTGTAAAAGAAGTCTCTCCCAGCAAGTCATCTTTATCTAAAATATCGGTGTATTTTACGCCATAGCCAGCCACTTTCAGACCCAATAAAATATAGCCAATTGGGGTTTCGTAACCCGCCATTTGAATAATGCTAGCTGGCACAGCTGCCATTCCTCCAAATGAATTTATTTTGTCTATTACTTTCTGATATTTTTCTAAATCATCTATTTCTTGTAATGCCAATGAAGCTATAATTTTCCCATTTTGAGGTACTTGTATTTTTAATATTTTGAATTTTTCGGCGTTTAACACTTGGTTTTTTTTCAATTCTTCAATAGCCGAAGTTTCAGAAACCACGCTCATTACTTGATCTTTTTCATTTAGCACAGTGAATGAATATAGTAAAGCCACTTCGTCTTTCAGCGACAATTCTTCTTCTAGGTTTATAGCCTTGACTTCATTGATTTTTAGCTCAACAAATTGTGGAGCAGGTGTAATTTTTTTTGCAGATGTTGTGGTAAGTGGTTTTGTAGTTTTGCATGAAAAAAACACCAAAACACTCCATATCGCTAATAAATATTTGTTCATAAGTAGACTAAATAGCTGGTTCTTGCTGGGTTAAACAATGAAAATTACCTTGCCCCCAAATGATATTTTCGGAGCTTAAACCTATTACAGGTCTGTCGGTAAACAGTTCAGAAAAAATTTTGAGTGCTTCGTCGTCTTGTTTGCAACCAAAAGTGGGCACTAGCACACCTGCATTGCAAATATAAAAATTGGCATACGAAGCTGGCGTTCTGAAATCGTCAATCACCAGTGGTGCCGACATGGGTAGTTCTACAATATTTAGTTTTTCGCCATTGGGTAGCCTCATTTTTTTCAACAACTGAAGATTTTCGTTCAAAACCTCATAATTGTCGTCTAACTTATTTTTCTCTGTAGCCGCCACTACGGTATTTTTATTTACAAACCTTACGGTATCATCTATATGTCCGTCGGTATCATCGCCTATAATACCATCGTTTACCCATAATATTTGCTCTACACCATAAAAATGTTGCAGGTATTCTTCTATTTGAGATTGACACAAATGCGGGTTGCGATTTTTATTGAGCAAGCACGATTTGGAAGTAAGTAAAGTACCCGCTCCATTGAATTCTACAGAGCCACCTTCCATAATAATATCTGGCGAAACAAAAGGGATATTTCTAATTTTTGCTATATTTTTGGGCAATGCGTCGTCGTCTTGAAATGGCGGATATTTACCTCCCCAAGCATTGTAACCCCAATCTACCAACATTTTTTGTTGGCTGTTTGGATTGGTCAAAAAAGCTGGGCCGTGGTCTCTGCACCAAGCATCGTTGGTAGGGTGAATATGCAGTTCTATCTGATTTTTATCGATACCGTATAGCTCCAACTGGCTTTCTATAAAACTTTTCAAAGCTTGGTTGTTTACATTCAGTGCTACTTTTTCGCCCACCGAGATGGCTTTGATAAGTGCAAAATATTGCGGATACATTTTTTGCAATTTATCGCCCTGCCAAGAGTGATCGTTGTGCGGAAAAGTAAGCCAAGTAGCATCGTGTTTTTGCCATTCGGCAGGAAATGTAAAGCCTTGGCTTTTGGGTGAATTGGTAAACATAGTAGAAATATTTTTTTTGTAAAATTATAGAAAAAATAGTGGTTTTGGCATATTTAAAAGTGTTTTTTGGGAAGAAAATTATTTACAATATAATGCAGTATTATACTTAAATTTGACATTGTATAAATGTATTTAAAGCTAATCTTATGCAATTTTCTTTCAAAGTTTATATCATTTTATATTTTAGTATAGTTTTTTTGGGTACAAAAAACAAAGCAATAGCACAAAATTCAAACTTTGTATTTCGCCCCACTTCAGCAATAAAAGACTCCATAAATTGGCATCAGTTTCCTGAATTTTCATTGCCTTTCAAGGTTGTGTATGGTGGCCCAAGGCTCAAAGACAAGCTAAGATTACCCCTCAAATATGGCTTTTCGCATTTATCTACTTTTACCGACTCTGACTATAATTTACCCGTTCAAAACCGTGCTTTGCTATGGTATGGTGTTTCAAGACATAATGATGCGCCGTGGTTTTCACTAAAAAGTCCATGGGGAAATGATATAGAATCTTACAAAACTATTTGGACCAATACTTTCAAAGAGTTTGCACAAATGTTTCAAGATGGCAATGGTGCGGCTTTACCCAAAACAGACATTTTGATGCTAGATGTAGAATCTGAGCTAGAAACCGACGAAGCAATTTTGGCATTAAAGAAAAATATTTTAATACCTCAGAAATATCAAACGATGAACAATGCTGATTTTTTGAAATCATACAAAAACGATATGCAATTTTTGTATCGTCAGCCCATCGCTCTTGCCAATTCACTTGGTAATTCCATCAATCTGTTTTCTTCTTATGCTGATGTTCCTATCAGGAATGTGGAATTTCCTACACTATTTATAAACGAAAATTGGCAAAATAATTTCAATAAAATACATTACAATTTTCTGGATAATAACCTTTTGAAAGCAGAAAGTGTTTTTGATCAACAACTTAGCTTTAAAGCTCCAACCAGTTATTTTTGTGCTGAATACCAAATTCCAGAATTGAAATATTCGAATATTGCTTATAGTATGTTTCAGGTAGAGGTAAATTTGTCTGTTAAAAAAGATGATTTAATGGTTTTTGAATGGTTAAAGTTCAACAAATGCCAACCGAATAGCTTGATAAAATCGCATGAATACATTCCAAATTATCTGGCTGAAGCACAAGCAATTTTTCCTTTTTTTTCGGGTGCCAAAGGTATTTGGCTTTGGGACGACCCTACCCCATTTAGCCCTTCTCAAAATCTTTCTTCTTATGAATATTTCGTAAATGGACTTTATAAATTATCTGAACATAAAGATTTTTTTACAGGAAATTATTCGCTCATAAAAAATATTTCTGCCTATGAATATTTCAAAAATCCTCAAGCCATTTGGCGTGGTGTAGTCAAAAACAATCAAATATTGATAGCCGCTATCAACGAATTTACTGAAGACAATCAAACTTCTACACTCAATATTAGCCACGGTGATTGGTCAAAGACCATTACCCTTAAAGGCAAAAATGTTTTTTTAGAAAAATTTGATATGCCACCCATTTTAGCAAACGAAAAGGAAATATTGAAAGACTTAGATTTAAAAGATTTTTTGAGTAAAAACAAAAAAACGACTTGCACAATTTTTTCAACAATGGGTAAAAAAATGGGTAAGAATCTTTTTATAAATTCAAATTTCACAACCGTCAATAACTATTTACAATCGTTCGGGAAAGGGCAATACATTGTACTTTTTGAAGGAAATAAGTCTTTTATCAAACAAAAAATAGCCATCAATTAAGCTTCAAAATATGAATTTATTAATCAACGAAAGTTCACCTTATCTGTTACAACACGCTAATAATCCTGTACATTGGCAAGCTTGGTCGCCCGAAGCCCTTGCTCAAGCTCAAACACAAAACAAACCTATTTTGGTGTCTATTGGCTATGCAGCTTGTCATTGGTGTCATGTAATGGAACACGAGTCGTTTGAAAATAAGGAAGTGGCAGCGTTGATGAACACCTATTTTGTGAACATAAAAATAGACCGTGAAGAACGCCCCGATATAGATGCTATTTATATGGACGCTGTGCAAGCAATGGGCGTGCATGGTGGATGGCCGCTCAATGTATTTTTGATGCCAGATGGAAAACCTTTTTATGGTGGCACTTATTTTCCAAAGGCAAACTGGATGAAGCTATTACAATCTGTAGCCGATGGATTTTTAAATAGCCAAGATAAATTACAAGAGTCGGCCGATAAATTTGCTTTACATATTTCGCAATCTGAATTGATAAAATACAATCTGAAAGAGGAAATTGCTATTTTTGAAAAAGAAGATTTCGAGAAAATATTTCAAAAACTATCACATCATTTTGACTACGAATGGGGTGGCTTTGACCGTGCACCCAAATTTCCGATGCCTTGTATCTATGAATATTTAAAATGGGATACCAGCTCAGAAACAAGTTTGCACCTAAAGCTAAGCTTAGACAAAATAACATTGGGTGGAATTTATGACCAAATAGGTGGCGGATTTGCTCGATATTCGGTTGATGAAAGGTGGTTTTGCCCACATTTCGAAAAAATGCTTTATGATAACGCCCAATTGCTAGAAATTTACGCACAAACAGCTCGTCTTTTTAGGAATCATCCAATAGTCAGTTTTAGAGAAAGTGCAACTTTATACCAAGAAACCATCAACGAAACCGTACAATGGTTGCATGCTGAAATGCTAAATCAGGAAGGAGCGTTTTATAGTGCCATCGATGCCGATTCTGAAGGCATTGAAGGTAAATATTACACTTGGCAAAGCAGTGAAATCGAACAAATTTTGGGTGATAAATCAGCAGATTTCAAAGAAGCCTATCAAATTACAGAAAAAGGAAATTGGGAAGAGAATAATATTTTGTGGAAAAAAGATGTGCTATTAAATAGTAGTTTCAAAAACGAAATAAACCTGCTCAAACAACACCGCCAACAAAGAATACGTCCAACCACCGATGACAAAATACTCACCAGTTGGAATGCAATGGCAATAAGCGGATTGGTAGAATCTTATCATGCTACTTTCGAAAATGAATTTATAGAAATTGCCACAAAAAATGCCGATTTTATAGTAGAAAAACTATATTCAAAACCTACATTATTCCATACTTACAAAAATGGCAAAGCCAAAATACTTGGTTTTTTGGACGACTATGCGCATGTCATAAAAGCTTTTATAAAATTATACCAAGCTACTTTTGAAGAAAAATACCTAGAAATTGCCGAGCAAATGAGCAATTATGTACTAGAAAATTTTTATGATTATGACGAACAAATGTTTTTTTATACCGACAAAAATGCTGAAAAACTGATAGCCCGAAAAAAAGAAATTTTCGACAATGTAATACCTGCTTCCAACTCAGTGATGGCTCAGAACTTATACATTTTAGGTAAAATTTTAGATAGAAATGATTTTGAAAACTTGGCTCTTTCTATGCTCGGAAAAATAAAAAAACTGATAGTTACTAATCCCGATTATCTGTGCAATTGGGCTGTTTTGGCTCAACAAGTTGCTACTCCATTGCTCGAAATTGTGATAGTGGGAAAAGACTATTTATCATTCAAAAACGAGATTCTTAAAAACTTTTATCACCCAAATTGTATCATTTGTGGAACAGCACAGCAGAGTCCATTGCCTTGGTTTAGGGGTAGAAATCTACAAAGCAACGACACACTGATATATATATGCATAAACAAAACGTGCAAATTGCCTCAAAATAATGTAAAAGATGCACTTGATTTTCTTGAAAAATTAACCCAAGCATGAGCAACGAAAATATATTTGGCACATTGCCCAATGACTGGAAAAACCATTTCGATGAATATTTTTCATCAATAGAATCTATTGAATTGAGCCATTTTGTAAATGAAGCCTACAGGAATGATGATATTTTTCCTCCCAAACAACAAGTTTTTGAAGCATTCAAGTTGTGTGCTTTCGAGAAAGTAAAAGTTGTTATTATCGGGCAAGACCCGTATCATGGAGTTGGGCAAGCTCATGGATTATGCTTTTCTGTAAATGAAAACCAAGCTATACCGCCTTCTTTGAAAAATATTTTCAAAGAAAAAATGAGCGATTTAGGTGAAACTTTTTACCCGATTTCAGGCAATTTAAGCTCTTGGGCAAGTCAAGGTGTTTTGTTGCTCAATACTATACTCACTGTAAAAAGTGCTGAAGCAAATTCGCATAAAAACAAAGGTTGGGAAACCTTTACCGATACAGTGATCAGTACAATTTCAAAAGAAAAGCAATCTATAGTTTTTTTACTATGGGGAGCAAACGCCAAAAAAAAGTCATCACTGATAGACAGCAACAAACACTTGATTTTAACAGCCAATCACCCCTCTCCGCTTTCGGCAAACAGAGGTGGTTGGTTTGGCTGTAAACATTTTTCTAGAACAAACCATTACTTACAAAAGCATAATATTAGTATTGTAGAATGGTGAGTTTTTGGGTGGGTGATTGAATTGATTATTTAATATTTCTTTTCTTAAATTCATAAGTAGCAAATAATGAAGATGTAGGTTGTTGATATTGATTAGCATCTGCAGGATTGTTTTCTTTTGTAGGCTCATCTTCAATGAAGATTTTTTCATGTATTACATCAAAATTTTGGGTCTGTAAAATAACTTTTCCCATCAAAGATGCACCTTTTATTTGTGGTTGATTTTCAGAAGTTTTAAGTAACTCTTCGGGTACTGATTCTTCCTTTTCAATTTTAAGTTTGCCTAAAAAATCTCTATAATTTTCAATATGGAATATATTAGAATATTCTTTAATAAACTTAAGCTGTCCTTGATATATTATAATAGTTTCTTTCCTGTGAACACTTGTAAACATTAGATTTCCTAATTCTTTAGTTTCAACCCAGTCTATACCTAATTTATCTAAAACTTTTGTCTTTACACTATCAATAGGCGTATTTAACATCAATTCTATATCGCTTGCCAAAATTGCCCTATCATCTACTCCTT
The DNA here is from genome assembly GCA_017988135.1 of Pseudarcicella sp. Taxonomy (GTDB): domain Bacteria; phylum Bacteroidota; class Bacteroidia; order Cytophagales; family Spirosomataceae; genus JAGNSI01. The sequence goes on along the minus strand of JAGNSI010000101.1, from coordinate 2,184 downwards.
TATATTTTTTCAGATTTTCTTTGCCAATTATAAATCTAACCATAGAAGGTTTATATTTATAATATATCAACTCAATAGGCATACCTTTATAGCTTCTTTAAAATCTTCAGATGAAACATATTCTGTTACTTTTATCTTTTCTCCTTCTTTCGTTTCAAAAGCTACAGTTAAACTAAAATCAGAATTTGTATTACTAGACCTCGTATTTTTAGTAATTTGTTCTTTTCCATCTGTTATGATACCTTTTACAATAATACCATCATTCTTAAAGGCATTATCTTCTCTAATATTGTTTACTAATACAATAACTGTCATACAAACAAAAACACCAGAAAATCCAAATGTAAATCCCAAAGGGCCTTTTTTCTGACTTTTTTCATATTGTTCTTTATTAATTGGGTCGCTCATAAGTGACAAATCTGAGATAGAATTGAATCCGCAAATTGCCATAAATACAAACAGACCAAATGGAACAGAAGCAATAACACATAAAAAGGTAAAATGAGCATTATAAAAGCGTATGTTTACCATACAAGCTGCTGTAATAATAAAAACAGCTATTCAGCCCCAAAGTATAGATTTATTCATTTTTAGAATATTTTTTTTAGTTATAATTTGATAAATATAAAGTTATCATTTTTTTATAAAATTCACTAAATTAACGCATTCGAAAGTGCCAATATCAAGATTATGACTTTTAATGCCTTTTTAATTAGTTATCCCTCAAAAAGTATTAGAAATAAAAGAAACAAAGGCAAAAGTATGATTTAGAAAAGGATTTGGGCAAAACCCTATCGGGTACGGGCTATTCACTCCCGCTTTTTTTGCTAAAAAAGCAAAAAAGAGCTCCGTTACTATCCCTTTTGCATTTGGACATTTTCCATAAAAACCTTTTTTTGATTTTTAATCCTATTTCTTATAAATGGTTTAGTTTATTTAATAATATAAAATATTTAAATACAAATAGTTACGAGTATTTTAGGCACGACTAATTAGAATCTGGAGAGGATTTATCATACTGTCTGATTGGCTTTAGAAGTTTATATATTAACAAAAATATTCATAAAAATCCTGATACAATCTAACCGTATCGTTAGTTTTAGCCCGTTTCATGTATGTAAATGGTTACAACCATTGTAAACCAACCAACAAGTGATTCACATATTTGAAACACTTGTTGGTTGAAAGTTAGGTGAAACGTTATTTACCCCACTTTAATTTTAGTTTTGTTACTACATTATTTATGCTGGCATTTTCAACACCGTGTAAATAATAATAAACCATTGTAGCATCTGACACATCTGACTGGCCGTTTCCATTATGCTCATTGGTAGTTACTCTATCATACAATGCTTTCATCGCTATTTTGCCCGTTGCACTCCAATTACTAGCATTTGTTAATGCCGACCAACTGCTTGGATTCAGATTATTACCCAGTTTGGTATTACCATTTGCAACTTCTTTGAAAGTGATTCCACTATAATCATTTTTAATATCAGTCCACGTTTTAGAAGTTTTCTTGCAACCAGCTGGATGGTCATCATCAACCTTTCCGCAATCGTGTTTTGAATTCCATGGATCATGAGAAATTATAGTAATACCTTTTCTTTGTGTTGATGTTGAGCCAGATAATGCTTGATAAATCGAGTGATATGGCCCAGCTGCTATAATGGTTAGTTTATTGGTAATAGATGTTTCCGAAATTGCTTTTTTAAAATTAACATCTGCATTAGCTGCATCGGATTTATAATCATAAAAAAGTACACTTCCAGCCCCTAAATCGGACTTTGAAATATCTACACTCTTTTTCATTGCACTGGCATAACCCGAATTGGAACAGCCGATATGGTTATTGTAGTCTACATGAACCAATTTACTCATTTTGCCAGCGGCCTCCATAAGGGCTATACCCATAGGTAAAGCACCCAAATCGTCTGTATCGTGCAAGTTGCCGTCGTGGCAAAACACTACACGATTGTCATCCACCAAAGACGCTGCTACTCTAGAATTGTTTGTTGTGGATGAAGATGCTAATTCTTCTTGATTTTGACAGGCGAAGGTCAAAGCTAATCCCATTGAGAGCAAAAATGCCCCAACTTTAATCTGTTGTTTTCTCATTGTTTTTTGAATTTTTATATGGTTATTTGGATAAAAAATTAAACTATTTTGATGCAATATTAAGAC